>JAITJC010000067.1 GCA_031279125.1 Oscillospiraceae bacterium | reverse complement strand
CCGAGCATACGGAACTCAAACTTGTTGCCCGTGAACGCGAACGGCGACGTGCGGTTGCGGTCTGTCGTGTCTTTCGGGAAGTGCGGCAGCACCGTCGCGCCGATTTCCATCTGGATTTTCTCTTTGCCCAGATACTCGGCGCCCGTGTCGATGGCTGTCAGAATATCGTTCAATTCCTCGCCCACGAATATGGACACGATGGCGGGAGGGGCCTCGTTCGCGCCCAGTCTGTGGTCGTTGCCGGCGGACGCGACTGAGATGCGGAGCAAGTCCTGATAGTCGTCCACCGCCTTTATAACGGCGACGAGGAACAGCAGGAACTGCGCGTTCTCAAACGGCGTCTCTCCCGGCTCCAGAAGGTTTACGCCCGTGTCTGTGGAGATTGACCAGTTGTTGTGTTTGCCGGAGCCGTTTATCCCCGCGAAGGGCTTTTCGTGCAGCAGACACACGAGTTCGTGCCTGTCGGCGACCTTGCGCATGAGCTCCATCATCAGTTGGTTGTGGTCCGTCGCTATATTCGTCGTGGAGAATATGGGCGCGAGTTCGTGCTGGGCGGGGGCGACCTCGTTATGCTTCGTCTTGGCGAGGATGCCGAGCTTCCAGAGCTCTTCGTCGAGCTCTTTCATAAACGCGGATACGCATGGCTTCAGCGCGCCGAAGTAGTGATCCTCAAGCTCCTGCCCCTTGGGAGGGCGCGCGCCGAAGAGTGTCCTGCCCGTGTATATCAGGTCGGGGCGCTTTAAGTACGCGTCCTTGGAAATAAGGAAATATTCCTGTTCCGGGCCGACAGTCGTCGTCACGCGCTTCGCGTCGCGGTTCCCGAACAGCCGCAGTATGCGTATCGCCTGCTTGTCGATAGCCTGCATGGAGCGCAGCAGCGGCGTTTTCTTGTCGAGCGCCTCTCCGGAGTAGGAGCAGAACGCCGTTGGGATACAGAGCGTCCCGTCTTTTATGAAAGCGTAGCTCGTCGGATCCCAAGCGGTGTAGCCGCGCGCCTCAAACGTCGCGCGCAGCCCGCCGGACGGGAAGCTCGACGCGTCGGGTTCCCCGCGCACAAGTTCCTTGCCGGAGAATTCCATGATGATTTTGCCGCCCTCCACGGGAGAGATGAAGCTGTCGTGCTTTTCCGCCGTTATGCCCGTCATCGGCTGGAACCAGTGCGTGAAGTGCGTCGCGCCGAGCTCCGTCGCCCAGTCTTTCATCGCGGACGCTACGACGTTCGCGACGTCGAGCTCCAGGTGCGTGCCTTGCGAAATCGTCTTTTGAAGCGCCTTGTAGATGTCTTTCGGCAGACGGCTGCGCATAACGGCGTCGCCGAACACAAGGCTTCCGAAAATACCGGGTATGTCTTTCATTTGGTTTATCCCCCTCAATGATAAAAATAAATGGCGCCGCCGGACGCTTCCCCCGCGCGGAGTAAAAGTCCCGCGCGCGAAATATCCGACGAACACCATTGTCCGCCGACGTATAATATCAAGCCGCGAGGATCTTGTCAACACTTTTTTTCAATAAAAAATAAAATTTATAAATTTATAAAAACGTCGGGCGGGGGAATGCCCGCCGGGTGCGGAATCGCTCTTGAAAAATCCGCGGCGCGGCGGTATAATAAGCCCCGATATAATGGACGAAAGGGGCGCCCGCCGTTGAGGATGCGCCGCAAATCGAATCTTCCGCTGAGGCTTGCCCGCTGCGCGGAGTACATAATCCCCGCGCCGGAGGCTCCGCGCGGCGGGTGGACGGACGCGTTCCCGAACGCCGCCCCCGCGTCCGGCTTTCGCGCCCTTCATGCCGAGCTCGGCTGCGGCAAAGGGCTTTTTATCGGCGGGGCGGCAAGCGCCGCCGCGGACGTGCTGTTTGTCGGGATAGAGCGTGTGGCGGACGCGGCGGTCGTCGCCGCCGAGCGGGCGCGGGAGGCGGGGCTTCGGAACGTCCGCTTTATAATCGACGACGTTTCGTGTCTGCCGACGGTCTTCGCGCCGGGAGAGCTCGGGCTTGTTTACATAAATTTTTGCGACCCGTGGCCCGGCAAAAAGCGGGCGAAGCGCCGGCTGACCTCAGACGGCTATCTCTCTTTGTACGCGGACGCCCTCGCGCCGGGCGGGGAGATACGCTTCAAAACGGACAGCGCGGAGCTTTTCGGCTTCTCTCTTGAACGCTTCAAGGCGTCCGGATTCGCCCTTTCGGGCATAACGCGCGACCTGCACGGCGAGACCGGGGAGGGCGTCCCGTCAGCCGCCGGCAGCTTCGCGGTTATGACGGATTACGAGCGGAAATTTCATTCTCAGGGGGTTAAAATATGCGCCTGCGCGGCAACGAAGCCATATCCCGGCACGACGCCATAGCGCTCGCCCCGGCGTCGGAGCTTTCGCTTACGGCGACGTTCGAGTGCGGACAGTGCTTCCGCTGGAACCGCGTCGAAGCGCCCGGCGGCGGCATCGCGTACGAGGGCGCCGCGCTCGGCGGGCGCGCGCGCCTCACGCAGGCCGGAGGGATTGTGACCATCGACGCGGCGGAGGAGGATATGCCGCTGTGGCGGGAGTATTTTGACCTGGAGCTCGACTACGCCGATATACGCCGACGCGTGTCCGTTGACGAACATATGTGCCGCGCCGCGGAGTTCGGCGCGGGGATACGCGTACTGCGGCAGGACAAGTGGGAGGCGCTCGCCAGCTTCATCATTTCGCAGTGCAACAATATCCCCCGTATCAAAAAAATAGTGGAGACGCTCTGCGCCCTTTTCGGGGATGAGACAGCGCCCGGCGTTTTTTCATTTCCCCCGCCGGAGCGCGTAGCCGGGCTGACGGAGGCGGAGCTTTCCCCGCTGCGGGCGGGTTACCGCGCGCCGTACGTCATAGAGGCGGCGAAGGCCGTGGCGTCCGGCGCCCTCGCGCTCGGCGGGCTCGCGGAGCTCGGCGCGAGAGGGGCCGTTGAAGAGCTGAAAAAGCTCCCCGGCGTCGGGGAGAAGGTGGCGTCCTGCGCCGCGCTTTTCGGACTGCATCTGCTGGACTGTTTCCCCGTCGATACGTGGATGAAAAAGGCGATTGCCTCCCACTACGGCGCGGACTTTGACCCCGCGCGTTTTTCTCCGTACGCCGGCGTCGCGCAGCAGTATATGTTTTATTATGAAAGGGTGAAGGGGGTCGGATAATACCACCCCGGCCCCGCGCGTCTCCTTGACAATCGCCGAACGGCGGCGTATACTCCCCGTATGGACAAGACACAGGGACGCGTGGCGCGTCCGCTCGCCATCACGGGGGCGTCGTTCGCCGCCGCCTGCCTGCTTCTCGCGTATATTCCGGACGGGTATTCCGGCGGGGCGGCGGCGGTCGGCGTCGCGCTGTGCGTCGCGGCGGCGGTTTTCGCGGGGAGGTTCCGGTATCACGCCGTCATAGCGGCGGCGGCCTTCATACTGGGCATAGCGCGGTTCAAGCTCTTTCCCGCGTTCGGCGCGGGCGAGGGAGTCTCGCGCGCGATCGCCTTTTTCGGGGACTTCGCGGGGCGGCTCGGGGAGTCCATAGACAAATCGTTCCCGGCGGACACGGCGCCGTTTTTCCGCGCGATTACGATAGGGGACGCGGGCCCGCTGCGCGGCGACGCGGATGTGTACACGGCGCTCGGGATGTCGGGCGTCGCGCACATTGTCACCGTGTCCGGAATGCACGTGTCGTTTCTCATATCGATGCTCTCCTACGCCGTGCGGTCAAGGAAGGCGCGCGCCATAGCCTGCCCCCCGATCCTGCTCGCGTTCATGGCGGTGACGGGCTTCTCCCCGTCCGTGTGCCGCGCCGTTATCATGCAGCTCTTTGTCGTCGCCGCCCCGATCGCGCGGCGGCGCGGGGACTCCGTGACCTCTGTTTTCGGGGCGCTCTTGCTCATACTGCTGTTCGACCCGCTTCTGATCGGGAAAATCGGGCTTCAACTCTCGTTCCTCTCGACGCTCGGGATAGTCACGATCTCGCCGCGAATGCAAAAATCCCTGCGCGAGTTCGGCGAAACGCGCCGCGCGCTCAAAAAACCGCTCCCGCGAGCCGTGTACGGCTTCATAACGGCGAGTTTTTCGACGACGCTCGGCGCGCTCGTCCCGACGACGCCTCTGATAGCCTACTACTTCGGCTATGTTTCCATGCTCGCGCCTGTGACGAACCTCGTGACGCTGTGGGCGGCGGCGTTCTGCTTCTGCGGAGGGCTCGCGGCGGGGCTTCTGGGGCTGGTTTTCGTTCCGGCGGCGTCCGTCGCGGCGGCGCTCGCCTCGCTCCCGGCGTACTGGATCATATTCGCCGCGAAAATAATATCCCGCGTGCCCTTCGGCGTGATGTACGTTTCAAACCCGTATATCCTTTTCTGGCTCGTGTACGCCTACGCCGTATTCACGGCGTTCATACTCCTTCGCGGCGGACTGAAAAAGGCGCTGTACCCCGTTTGCGGATGCGCCGCCATGCTCGGGCTCGCGCTCCTGCTGACCTCGATAACGCCGAGGCGCGGACTCGCCGTCACGGCTCTCGACGTCGGGCAGGGGCAGTCGATAGTGCTGTCGCTCGGCGCGGCCACGGCCGTCGTGGACTGCGGCGGCAACGGCTTCCCCTCGGCGGCGGTGCGTGCGGCGGAATACATACAGGCGGAAGCTTCCCCGCCAATCGAGCTGTTGATACTCACGCACTTTCACTCTGACCACGCGAACGGCGTGCCGGAACTGCTCGCGCGGGAGACCGTCGGGACACTGATAATACCCGACCCCGACCTCGGCGGCAGGGATGAGCTCACGGACGCCGTGCTCGGCGCGGCGGAGGAGCGGGGCATTGAGATCATAATAGTATCGGAGACAATGGCGATAGAGTTCGGGGAAGCGGCGCTGACGATTTACCCCCCGTTCGGGGACGGCTCCGAGGAAAACGAGTTCGGGCTGACGATCCTCGTCACGGATGGGGAGTGGGACGCGCTGATCACGGGCGACATGCGCGCGGAGACGGAACTGCTGCTGCTCGAACGCGAGGAACTGCCGGACATAGAACTGCTTGTCGCGGGGCACCACGGATCCAAGTACTCGAATTCCGACGACCTGCTTGACGTCACGCGCCCGGAGGCGGCGCTCGTATCCGCCGGCGCGCGCAACCGATACGGCCACCCGGCGCCGGAAACGCTCCGGCGGCTGGAAGCCCGCGGCGTCGCGGTTTACAGGACGGACATTCTGGGGAATATCACGATAGTTTCGGGGTGAGACATATGGCTGCGGCAAAGAAACAGGAAAAAAACACGAAGTACGAAGAGCTGGTCGCGGCGATAGAGAAAGGCGCCCTCGGGCAGTGCTATATCCTGCACGGGGAGGAGCGCTATCTTCTGGAGCGCCGCGTCGAGGACATAAGGCGCGCTATTTTGCCCGGGGGCATCGGGGGGTTTGACTACCGCCGGTATTCCGGGGTGCCGGAGCCGGACGAGCTGCGCGACGCCGTCAACACGTATCCGCTTCTGTCGGAGCGCGCGCTCGTGGAGGTAACGGACTTTGATTTCTCCTGCGGGCTTGACGCGCTGCTCCCCGAGCTGCGGAAGCTGCCGGAGCACGTTTGCTTGCTTTTCATCTGCCCCCCCGGAGGCTTCGGGCTCGACGGGCGCACCACCGCCGCGAAAGAGCTTGCGGGGCTCGCGTCAATTGTGGAATTCGAGGCGCGGGACGTTTCAGAGCTTGCGCCGTGGGCGCAAAAACGTTTCGCGGACGCGGGCGTCGTGATTTCCCCGTCCGACGCGGAATATTTGACGTTTCTCGCGGGCGGGTATATGGCGCCGCTCGCGGCGGAGACGGACAAGCTCATATCTCACTGCCCGGAGGGCCGCGTGTCGCGCCGCGATATAGACGCGCTCGCGGACCCCGTACCGGATGCCGTGACGTATAAGCTGACGGACGCCCTCGCGGCGCGCGATTATGAGACGGCGGGCGGCATACTGAGCGAGCTTTACGCCATGCGCGAACCCCCGCACAAAATCAGCTACGCCCTGACGTCGAAGATGAGAGCGCTCCTGCTCGCGCGGTTGTATCTCGGCGAGGGGCGCGGGATAAAGGAGCTTATGGCGGTCGCCGGGGTACGCTATGAGTTTCAGGCAAAAGGCCTGCTGGCGGCGGCCCGCGGAACGACTTCTGGAAACTGCCTCGAAGCCGTCCGGCTGTGTTGCGAGGCGGCGTTCCGCCTCAACGACGGCGGCGGGCAGGAGAGCCTGACGGAACTTCTCGTCCGGCTCGCGGAGAGAAACCTGCCGTAAGCGCCCGCGCGATTGAGTGTAAACCGCGTCGCGGGGGCGGATAATATCCGCCCCTACGTTGCGCCGTCGCGGATCGCCTCGACCTCGGCAAGCGTCAGACCCATGACATCCGCGATTTCCTCCGGGGGCTTGCCCTTGCCCAAGGCGCTGCGGACGATGAAGCGTACACTCTCCGCGCGGCCTCTGGCTTCGCCCTCGGCAATACCCTCGGCAATACCCTCGGCAATGCCCTCCGCGCGACCCTCGGCAATGCCCACCGCTATACCCGCGGCGCGGCCGTCCTCCCTCGCCTCTTCCTGCCACACCTCCTTCGCGACATCGATGTCAAACTCAGTATCCAGCATGTTCTCAACCTCCGCACCCTTTTTTTTAAGATAATCCGCCATTGTGCCCTCGTTTATACACTGCCGTACCGCCAGCGCGACGGCTTTATCCGACGGCATCCCGGATTCCTTGTTCTTGCGTATCAGAGCCATGAACCTCGCGTAGCTGCCCAAGCTCCCGCTGCGTTGCAGTATCTCCGTGTTGTGTCCGTCGTTGATGTTGTACCCTCTGACTTTCAGTTCCAGCAACTCCGGTATCTCCGGGGCCTCCGTGAACGCGTCAGACAGCTTCAGCTCGAATTCATCCGGGCACGGCGCCGCTCCGTTGTACAGGACGATGAAGTCCGGTTTCGGTATCTTCAAGAGCTTGTGCCTGTATATATCCCGGCTGTCCGTCAGGCGCTCGTACTCGCGTCCGATGTAGATGAGCATACGGAGCGGGATATTGCTGCTGAGCGTGGACTGGTGTTCTATCAGCACGATGAGCCGTCCGTTGAGCACGAAGGCGAGGTCGTTAATCTGATTCTGGAACAGCACGTCGTCGAGCGTGACGAGCTCAACATTCGCGTCCTCGGGGTAGTCTCTGCCTTTCAGAGCGCCGTACAGTTCGAGCAGGCGCTTGCGGTCTTTGAAGAAGTCCGCGAACACGCTGCTTTTATGGCGTCTGTTGGCGTTTGGGGTTCCGGGCTCGGTCATACGGTCGCCTCCTGTCTTACGGGGAGTATATCACGGTTCGGAGGATATTTCCACCCCTTTTTTCGGGGGACGCGGACGCGCGGACGACACATTCCCCGCTCCTGTCCCCACCTTTCGACAAAAGAAGAACCCACGCGACAAAAATTTTCAAAAAAAATTTCTTGCATATGCCAAAAACACGTGGTATAATGCCTGTTAAGGTACAGGCGCGTCGGATTCGGCGTCCTGCAATTTAATAAATTTGGGGGAAACACAATGTCAGAACAAACAAGCAGTTCCGTCACCGCGAAGGATATCATCGCGAGCCTCAATAAGATCATTGACGCGACGGAGCACATCACCACGGCGCAGGAGACACAGGATCTTGAAAAAGCGATAGCGATAGTCGAAAGCCGCGAAGCTACATACGGCAAAATGCTCGACCTGCTCGGCCGCATGTACGACGGGTCACAAAAGAGCGCCGCCGCTCCGGCGCCCGCCCCGCAAGCCGTTCCGACCCCGGCGCCCGCCCCGCGTCCGGCGCCTCCTCCCGCGCCCGCGCCGGTTCCCGCCCCGCGTCCGGCGACGCCTCCCGCTCCGGCGCCCGCCCCGCAAGCCGCGGCGCCTCAGCCCGCGCCTCAGCCCGCGCCCCAGTCGTCCGCGCCCTCGTTCGACTCCCTGTTCAACCGATAAACCAAAACCGCGAGCTGCGCGGAAAGGCGCCCCCTGCCGGGACAAACGGCCGGGGGCGCGGTCGTTACCGGGACAAGTGACATTTTTCGACCGCTTTCGGGCGCGCGCGCTGCGCGTTGGACGTTTTGCACAGAAGCCGCGCGGCCGGACAGACAAAAATTTTATCGTAAAAATTTTAAATATCTCGAAAAAAAGGTTGCATAATTTTGGCGGGCGTGATATCATATCGGAACGATTGCAACTTGCGGCATATGATAACACTGCTGTTTAGGGGATGATGTGTTTGAAACTTAATACAAAGACAGGGGCGGTTTTGCTGTGCGCCGCGGCGCTTTTGCTGGCGGCGGGCTGCGCTTTCGCGTTCGGCGCGGACGCGGAGCCGGAGGACGTGGACTGGCTGACGATGGAGTTCGATCCGGAAGTTGTGCATGAGCGCCTTCTGGCGGCCCAGACGCCGGAGCCGATACAAAACCCGAAAGAAGCCGCGCTCGACGCCATTGAGTATTACACCGGGTACGGCGGGGAGGCGCGCGCGGAACGCGCCCGCCTTGTGGCGGAGCTCGCGGAAATCGAGCTCATCATCGAACTGCTCGAAAAGGAAGAACCATCGCTCGTCGAAAAGTACAGGCGCCTCGCGGAAACCGCGGAGACGAAAATCCGAAAAGCCGACGAGGATATCGACTTCGCGGAAGAGATGATCGCGAAAGCGGAGGCGGCGATAGCGGAGTATGAAAGTGAAAACGGAGAGGGATCCTCGGAGGAATACCCGGAATACTCCGAAGCCGAATATTCAGAGGAAGGGTATATAGGGCAAGAGGCGGGGCAAGAGACCGCGCCGGAAGCCGAATATGCCGAACCCGAATACACGGCGCCGGAGTCCGAACCCGAATATTCCGTACCGGAACCGGAGCCCGAATACGCGGAAATCGAACCCGAATCCGGGCCGGGGGGATAGAACCGCTCGGCGGCGGCTCGCAATATTTTTTTTCGTAGAGGGGTCAGAATAGTAATGAAGAAAACCAGTCTGTTCGTAATTTTGTCGTTGTTCATAGCGGCGGTGCTGCTCGGCTCATTTGTCGCGCTGAATACAGGCGCGGAGCGCAGGGCGTTCCCGCGCGGCGGCTTTATACTGTCCGGGGAGACATACTCTGATGAGGCGGGCACGTTCGCGCGGGAATACCAATTCCTCGCGGGGACGGAGTTCCGGGCGCAGTACCCAAGCAACATCGCCTTCCGGGACGCCTCCAGCGAGAAAGTCTCCGTCAGGACAGAGGGCTTTGTCCACTATGAGGACGGGGCGTTCAGCACGCTCTCCACGGCGGTGCTGATGAACCTTGACGACCTGGGGGCAAGCTTCGTAAACTATTACAACGTGACGCCCGACACGCTGATAGAACGAGTCGGAGAGAGGTATGAGCTGAACCTCATAAGCGGAAACGTCTCCGTCGGCGGCTTCGTGATGAAGCTTGAGAGCGGCAAGATGCTCATCGCCTCCCCCGCGCTGGAACTCCACCTGACGAATTCCGACGCCGTGACGTTCGAGAACTACCTTGAAGTCAGCTACGTCGATGAAAACGTCATCAACATCCTGCACGAAAACGGCGCGTACCTCACCGTCGCCCCGGAATGTTACGTCATTGCCTCCGGCGCGCGCATAGACCTTGCCGCCAAGCGCATTTCGCGCATCGGCACGGACGACGCGATGTACATAGAACAAATGGTCGTCGGCGCGGACGACAACATAGAACTCATAACCGACCTCGAAACCTTCCGCTATAACATGCCGCAGATAAAACTGCCGGAGATAAAAATGCCGACCTTCGTCGCGATTGACGGGGAAAGCGGGCCGGAGGGAGAAGCCGGGCGCTCCGGTGACGCCGGATCCGACGGCATAACCGGCAAAGCCGGGGAAACGGGAGAGACCGGCGGCGTCGGCAAAGACGGCACCCTCGGCACGGAAGGCGTCTCGGGCGAATTCGGCGAGGACGGCCTTGATGGGCAAGTGGGCGTCAACGGCACATCCGGCGCGCCGGGCGCCACGGGCGACAGCGTCGGCGGCGGCACGGAGGACGAGGACGACGAGGTGGCCGACTCCGCGGACGTCAGCGGCCTGCCGACGGTGAAACTCATAAACGACGGGGAAAACAGCTTCTCCGCGTCCCCCCTCGGCGGGATTTCCGGCTTCCTGCGTGTGACGGACAAAAAAGATCTGCTCGCTGACCAATATTCAAAGCTGACGGTCGTGGAGCGCGCGACGGGGCGCGTGGTCTACGCCGTCGGCGGAGAGGATGATGAGAACTTCAGTCTGACGGAATTTTTAGGCGACAGCAGCAGCGGCGGTGGCGTGTTCGAAATAAAGGCGGAGGCGATCGCGCAGTACAACGACAACGCGGGCTACGCGCTCGTCGAAGGGTACGAATACGTGCTGAACATCGAAAGCGCCTACACCTTCAACAACCAGACTCACACAAAGGTGTTCCTGTCGAAGGTGTTCACGGCGAGCGCCCTCGGCATAGAGATGTACCTGCACAAGGCGGAGACGGACTCCCTGACGTTCCACGTGCGGAAAAGCGCGGAATCGCCGGTTGTCGCCTTGGAAGTCGCGCTGTATCTCGGCGACGGGAGCCCGGTAGGTACGGAGCTGTTCCCGCACGTCAAAGTCGGCGAGGGCGGCGGCAAGGTAAGCTTTGACGAAAACAACATCGCCGCCGTGATGTTCCATAAAGGCGCAGATGAAACCACCACGCTCAGCTCCAACACGCGCTATATGGTGAAGATACACAACGTCCAGACGTCCGAAGTCTCGAACGTAGAGGCGACGTACGGCGGCTTTGTGGAGGGCACGACGCTTAAAGTGCTGCCGGAGATAAAGGGCGTGAACGTCGTCGTCGGGCAGGGCTTCACGCTGCAGGCGACCGGCATAACCGGGGAATACAAGGACTACATACAAAGCTATCGGTACGAGATTTATAACGCAGACGTGGCCGACGACAACTTCAGGGGGCAATCCGCGCTGTGTACCGTATCGACGTCCGGGACCTCGCCCGTCGTCGTGTCCACGAGTGACATTGCCGGCTTTCTTCGCAACACAGCATACAGGGCGCGCGTCGTCGGCATATTCCACGACAACGAAAAACTTGTGGAAATCGAAATGTATGACAGCGCCGGAGAGAACGACCGCCAATACCTTTCAAAAAGTTTCAAAATCACGGCGGGGAACATGCCGATCGTTACGTTTATACCGGATGGTGATCTGAATGTGACGGACAAGCCCACGACGATAAAGGGCACCATAGTGATAACAGAGCAGGCAAGTGGAGTTAATATAAGCGGCGACAAATTCGACATCGTGTTCAAAAACGCCTCGGGCTACACGAGTAAAACCCTCAACGATACGACGTTTGTTATTATTACGGGTGGCGATGGGCTTAAAACCTACAAATACGATGTCACGGCGACAAGCCTTCAAAAAGACAGCGAATACACAATAACCGTCGCGGGTCTTGTGAACCTTTCCGGCGATAGTAACAACTACGAGAAAATGACGCTCGGCACGGTGCGCGCCGGCACGGGCGACTACACGCCGCTGGCGGCGCAAATGACCGAGATGAGCGTCTCGGGCACGTCGTGGGCGTTTAACTTAGGACTCAAGGAAGTCGAAAAACTTTATGGGGGAGACGAAGACTACTGGTATAAGCTCGAAAGCGCCCCCCAAACCGCCGCGAAGAACAGGACGCAGGGCACCATAGCGCGCGTAGAGGCGATAGAGTTCCACGTCTACTACGGCGACGTGACCGGACCGCTTATGGAAGCGCAGATGGTGCCGACAAAAATGTTCGCGGACGAAACGGATCGGAACGCGTATTACGCAAGCGACACCGGGCAAGCGGAGATAGCAGCCGCGAATAATGACCCCATAAAACCCGTCATCGTCTCCTGCGGCGCGAACACGGACGGCACGCTGAAGGTCTACATTTACGACGGGGAGCAAGACGACGGTACGTGGACGAACGTGTGGAAGCCGCACTCCGGCAATGACGAGGTTTACGCCGAGCTGAAAGGTAAAGGATATCTTGTGGACAGCGCGACGATAAGGGATCAAAAGCGCTTTGACCAGAACAACGTGGCGAATACGGCGAGTTATGAGACGGAGAGCGACTTTGAGGAGGCTTATGTCAAGTCCGATGGAACCTCCGGTTATAAGGTGTCGAACGACACCCTCAACCTTTCCGCCGCGAAGTTCGACGAACAAAAGTACACAGTCGTCGCCGCGTACGCCTATGACTTCACCGGTCACACGACGAACAAAATCCCGCTCTATAACAACTGGGTCGTGGTCACGCCGTCCCAAGGTTCCCCGCCGATAAATGAGGATACGTACAGCGACTATTTCGCGGTGACAGAGCTGACAAAACAAAATTTATCGACGACCAATACCGTTGCGCCGGACGCTTACTTGGCGGAGATCGCGAAAGACATAGTGAATGGTAGTGAAGGAACAATCGCCGCGACGAAAGCGAATCTGGAGAGGGAACTTCTCAACAGTACGATCATCGGCTATAACATAACCCCCAAGCTGGGGGAGACCTTCACCAAGGTGACGACCGAGATGACGTACAGAATGTACAAACTGGATAATTTCAACAACAACACCAATACGGTTTTGGATGTAAAGAACACGCTGCCTGATGGTGAGGTTGGTGACTTTGAATCGACGCTGAATTATAACCTTGGTACGGAGTATACACTCGTCGCGGAATTCAGGTTCGACGGCAATCGGGCTGCGGACTGGTTTACGAGTCAAACGGCGCCGCCGACGCTGAACGTGCTGTTCACGGGGACTGGTGACGCTTTGGAGGGAGAACCGGATTACACGAGCGATAAATATGATGATGGCGTACCGATATACAAGTGGAGCAGGTCGAATGACGTTTCAAGTGGTGCCGAAACAATAAAAGTAAACAGCAGCTCGACCGGCTACTACGTCTATGTCCCGGCGGGGCGCGGGGAACAATACTTCTTCACGTTCCACGCCAAGCTGAACAACGGCAAGGACGCGAACGGCGAAGATAAGTTCTATTATTACCCCACGCAAGACGCCGATTATTTAAAAGAACCGACAAGTGACAAGCCGAACTTCAAATACCTCGCGGTTCTCAGGAGCACGCGCCGGGACGCGCCGAAGCAGAACGTTGAGTTCAGATTCTATCCTTACAACGTGACGAATGGTGAAACAACTTACACGCCCTGGATAAAATACAGCCTGTCCGACGTAGACGCGGCGCTGACTGGTAGTGGGATTGAGATAAAATCGGACAACAGTGGTTTCAACACGATTACGGGTACGACCAATAAGATTTTCGCAGCGGCGGTGTTGCCGTTGCTCGACGGCAGTAAAAATACTAGTTCAAGCAATGCGTTCATGACGAAAAACGGGATGGACATGCAGATCAAAGTCAACTACGCGCTGTATA
>JAITJC010000058.1 GCA_031279125.1 Oscillospiraceae bacterium | reverse complement strand
GCGCGATAGCGCCGCTCTGCGGGTTCCGTCAAACCCAGGCGCCTTGACGCGGCGCGTACGTGAGGCTTTACTTGCGCGCGGCGCGCGCGTTCTTCCTCCGGCTCGGGAGCGACGGCGTCCGGCGGACGCGCTGCCGGCTCGCACCTGCCGCCGGCTCTCTGTAAGCTGTCCCGCCACGCCCTCTCCGTCATAGCCTTTCGTGGGGCGTATTTGATTGATTTGTATTGTAGCAGAATGGCCGGGGGGTTGTCAAGCGTTTTTTGCTGTGATATAATACACTCCCGCGCGGGTCCGCGGGGGCACCAGCCTTATTTTACGCAGCCGAAGCAAAAAGGAGGAGCTCATTATGCCATACGTACTAAAGCCCGTGACGGGGCGCGTTGCGGAAATGCGCGAGCGTTACCGCGAAACAAAGCCCGAAATATGTACAGCGCGGTACAGGCTTGTCACGGAGTTCTACATGTCGCGCCCGGAACTCACGGGTATCCTGAAGCGCGCCATGAGTTTTCGCAATATCTGCGAAAATATCCCCGTCCGCATAGGTGCCGGGGAGGTGATCGTCGGGGCGCAGTCGGCGAAATACCGCGCCGCCGCGCTCTATCCCGAAAATTCCGTGGACTGGCTGCGCGACGAGCTCGAATCGCGCTTCATATCCACGCGGGACATCGACCCCTACATAGTTTCCGAGGAGGATCGCGAGTACGTCCTTTCCACGATAGGCTTCTGGGAACGCGAGTGCATGTCCGCAAAGACGGACGCGCTGATTGTGGACGAATATCTGCCCGTCGCGGGGAACGGCGTCACGATGTTCTCCTCCCGCGGCCAGGCGGCGGCGCCCGTCGGGCACTTCGTCACGGGCTATGACACCGCCATACGGCGCGGCTTCGCCGCCATAAAAGCGGAAGCGGACGCGAAGCGCGCGGAGCTCGTACAAAACGCGCTGCCGGGCAGTTCAATTGAGCAGTACAATTTTTACAGGGCCGTGAGCGTCGTCTGCGACGGGATAATCACGCTCACGCGGCGCTACGCCGCCCTCGCCGGGGAACAGGCGGCGGCGGAAGTCGACCCGGCCCGGCGCGCGGAGCTTCTCCGCATGGCGGAGTGTCTGTCCCGGACAGTGGAAAAGCCCGCGCGCAACTTCCACGAAGCCGTGCAATGCCTGTTTATGTATCAGACGGCGCTCTGCCTTGACGCGAATATGCACGGCATGAGCTTCGGGCGCGTCGATAAATATCTGGGAGATTTCCTGGAACGCGATCTCGCCTCCGGCGCCGTCACGGAGGAATACGCGCAGGAACTTATGGATCTGTTTTACCTGAAGGTCGCGGAGATGAACAAGCCGTGGAGCTACGGCGCAACGCAGAGCAACCCCGGCTACAACTCCGGCCAGCTGATGACGCTGGGCGGTGTCGATAAGGACGGGCGCGACGCGTCGAACAAGGTGACGTATATGATGCTGCAATCCGTCGGCAGACTTTTCCTCCACGACCCGCCGCAGGCGCTTTTAATCCACAAGGGCACGCCCCCGGAACTTTGGGAGGCGGCAATCGAGACGACGAAGCGCGCGGGCGGCGTCCCGACGTTCGAGAACCAGGATTTGATTATCCCCGCGCTGATGTCACGCGGGCTTTCGCTTGAGGACGCGCGCGGCTGCGCGCTCGTCGGGTGTGTGGAGCCCGCCGGTTGCGGGAACGAGTGGCCGGCTTGCGGGGGTACGGGCACGGAGAGCTACATGAACCTCGCGAACGCCCTCTTGCTCGCGATAAACGACGGGTATACGCCGGTCCCGATGATAAACGCCTTCGCGGAGGCACCTCCGGGCACTCCGAACAAGCGCGTCGGCGCGCCGACGGGATACCTTTACGAGATGACGGACTTTGAGCAGGTAAAGCAGGCGTTCAAAACACAGCTCGACATATTCGTCCGCTGGCACCATATGAACATCAACGCGTTTGAATACATCGCGCGCGAGATTCTTCCCCAGCCGCTCGTCTCCGCGACGATGGAGGGCTGTATGGAATCCGGGCGCGACGTGATGTACGGCGGCGCGAAGTACAACTCCACCGGCAACTCCGGCGTCGGGATCGGCAACGTCGCCGACAGTCTGAATATCATAAAACAGGTATGCTTTGATATTAAAAAGTATACAACTCGCGAGCTTTATGATGCTATAATCGCAAATTGGGAAGGATATGAGGAGATGCGCGGGTTTATAATCAATGAATGCCGCCATTACGGAAACGGCTATCCCGACTGCGACGGGCACGCGGCGTTCGCGGCAAAGTGCTTCGCGGACTCCGTGAATTCGCTGACCGGTCCGCGCGGGCGGTATTCGGCGGGGCTGTACCCCGTGACGACGAACGTCATGTTCGGCTATGTGACAAAAGCGACGCCGGACGGGCGGCGCGCGGGGGAACCGCTGGCGGACGGCATAGCGCCCGTGCAGGGCTTCGACAAAAACGGTCCGACCGCCGTGATAGCCTCCGTCGCGTCAATAAATCAGGCTGAGTTCCCGAACGGCACGCTTATGAACCTGAAATTCCACCCGAACGCTCTCAGCGGGGCGGACGGCGTGACAAAGCTCTCACAGCTCATTCAAACGTATTTCGCGCTCGGAGGCATGGAACTGCAAATCAACGTCGTCTCCGCCGAAACCCTGAAAAACGCCCGGGCAGAACCTGAAAAATACAAGGATCTCGTCGTGCGCGTGGCGGGCTTTTCGTCGTATTTCGTGGAACTGCACCCGGACGGCCAGAACGATTTGATACGCAGAACGGAGCTTTCGATCTGAGCGCGCAAAATGTCGGGGCGCCGGGAGTGGACAAATAACGTAAATTCCCAAAGTAAAATCCACAGTAGTACAGGCATAGAATTTAGTGCAGGAAACGGCGTAAAATCACAAAGAATTTAGCGAAGGAAGGTCACGAAGAATGACTCGCAAGCTCAAAACTATGGACGGCAACACTGCGGCGGCGCACGTCGCCTACGCGTTTACGGACGTCGCCGCGATATATCCCATAACGCCG
>JAITJC010000036.1 GCA_031279125.1 Oscillospiraceae bacterium | reverse complement strand
TCTATGCTCCGCTTTGTGCACCCGATGGTCAGCGCCGCACGCCGCCGGTTCCCTCCGTGTTCTGCTATCCCCTTGATTATTTCGTACACTTGCTCTCTTTCCATACTCAACTCTATCCTACTGATTGTCTCCACCCCATCCTTTGTTTCATGATGGGGCATATTGTACCGCACTCGCCTCGGTGAGACAAAGTCTCGTGCGGTTCATTGAGACAATATCACAAACGGTTCAGAAACTATTTACACCCCTTAAAAAAACTATTGCATTTCTTTTTTCATTCTGCTAAAATATCTGAGCATTTCACACGGAACCCGACGAGCGCGCCTTGTTGCCCGATAAAAAGGGTCGGCGTGCCGGGATGACGGTTCCGGCGGAAAAAACTAAAAAACGGAGGAAATCAAATGGCAATCATCTCTATGAAACAGCTTCTCGAGGCGGGTGTCCACTTCGGACACCAGACACGCCGCTGGAACCCCAAAATGGCGCAGTACATTTATACGGAGCGCAACGGCATCTATATCATCGACCTGCAGAAAACCGTCAAGAAGCTCGAGGAAGCGTACAATTTCGTGCGCGGCGTCAGCGAAAACGGCGGCTCGCATCTTTTCGTCGGCACGAAGAAGCAGGCGCAGGACGCCATCCGCGAGGAGGCCGAGCGCGTCGGCATGTATTACGTCAACGCGCGCTGGCTCGGCGGAATGCTCACAAATTTCAAGACGATGCGGACGAGAATCGACAGGCTCGCCCAGCTCCGCAAGATGCAAGAGGACGGGACGTTCGATATGCTTCCCAAGAAAGAGGTCATCAAGCACTCCAACGAGATAGAAAAGCTTGAAAAATACCTCGGCGGCGTGAAGAATATGAAGCGTCTGCCGTCGGCGATGTTCATCATCGACCCTCGCAAGGAGCGCAACGCCGTGGCGGAGGCGCGCAAGCTGAACATCCCGATAATCGCGATCGTGGACACGAACTGCGACCCGGACGAAATAGATTATATAATCCCCGGCAACGACGACGCCATACGCGCCATCCGACTCATATCCTCCTCAATGGCGTCCGCCGTGCTGGAAGGCCGTCAGGGTGAGGACGCGGAGGTTGAGACTGAGGCTGAGGCTGAGGCGTCGGCGGAACAGCCCGCAGAGGCGGCGGAAGCGGCGGAGACGGCGGAGAAACCCCCGTCGGAGACGCAGACCGCATAACCCGCTCCGGCTCCGGGCGAAAACGAATAATCTGCTTGCAAGAAAGGAAGATAAACAAATGGCTTTTACAGCCGCTGACGTAAAAAAACTGCGCGAGATAACAGGCGTGGGCATGATGGACTGCAAAAAGGCGCTGGAGGCGTCGGACGGGGACTATGACAAGGCGATAGACTGGCTGCGCGAAAAGGGTCTTGCCGCCGCGCAGAAAAAAGCGGACAGGATAACCGCAGAGGGCGTGGCTTACGCCGCCGTTTTCGACGGCACCGGCGTCGCCGTCGAGGTCAACGCGGAGACAGATTTCGTGGCGAAGAACGAAAAATTCCTCGATTTCGTGAAGGGCGTGGCGGAGACCGTCGCGAAGAACAATCCCAAGGACGTCGCCGCCCTGCTCGAAACGAACTTTCCCGGCACCGGCAAAACCGTGCGCGAGCAGCAACAGGAAATGGTGCTCGTCATCGGGGAGAATATAACAACGCGCCGCTTCGCGCGGTATTCCGGCGGCGTCAGCGTGCCGTATGTCCACGCGGGCGGCAGAGTGGGTGTGCTTGTTGACCTCGAAGTCGAGGGCGTGTCCGACCCGGACGCCGTGACGGAGCTCGGGCGCGACCTCGCCATGCAGATAGCGGCGATGAGACCGCTGTACCTCGACGCCGACTCCGTGGACGCCGCGGAAATAGAAAAGGAACGCGAAATCCAGCTCAGCATCGCCATAGATGAGGGCAGGGCTAAAAATCTTCCGGAGGAAAAGGCGACGGAGATCGCGAAGAAAAAGGTGGAGGGCAGAATCAACAAGTATTACGAGGAGATCTGTCTCCTGAGCCAGCCGTTCGTGAAGGACGATAAGCTCTCCGTCAAGCAGCACGTCGAGCAGACGGCGAAGCGCCTCGGCGGCAAAATAGCGGTCAAAGCGTTCACGCGCTTCGAAAAAGGCGAGGGCATCGAGAAAAAGCAGGGCGACTTCGCGGCGGAAGTCGCGAGCCTCGTAAAATAGCGGCCGGGGCGGCGGCATTGACTATACTCGTGTGCGACGATGAGCACGAAATCGTGGACGCGATAGATATTTACCTGAAAAACGAGGGCTACCGCGTCCTTAAAGCGTACGACGGGGAGCAGGCGCTTGAAAAAGCGCGCTCGGTCGACATTCACCTCATAATAATGGACATTATGATGCCGCGCATGGACGGCATACGCGCTATGATGAGCATACGCGAGGAGCGCAATATCCCCGTCATAATACTCTCCGCCAAGGCGGAGGACACGGACAAAATCGCGGGACTCTCGCTCGGCGCGGACGACTATATAACAAAGCCGTTCAACCCTCTGGAGCTTCTCGCGCGTGTGAAGTCACAGCTGCGGCGGTATACGGAGCTCGGCGGCGCGGAGACGCTTCAGAACGTCTACAAGACGGGCGGTCTCGTCATAGACGACGAGCGCAAAACGGTCACGGTGGACGGGGAGGACGTCCGCATGACGCCCGTGCAGTACAGAATTCTCCTGCTCCTGATGAAAAACATCGGGCGCGTGTTCTCCATAGACGAAATATATGAGCGCGTGTGGAATGAAATGCCCTACAACGCGGACAACACCGTGGCGGTGCACATCAGGAATATCCGCGAGAAAATCGAAATCAACCCCAAGGAGCCTAAATATCTGAAAGTCGTGTGGGGGATCGGCTATAAAATAGAGAAGCTGTAACGCGCTCGGCGGAGGCACGCGATATGAAATCGGCGCTCAAAAGGTACAGCGTATGGATAAAACTGCCCGTTATGCTTCTGTCGGCGTTCCTGCTGGCACAAGCGTTCTGGGTGTTCATGCTCGCGCTCGGCCACTCGGACAGGAGCAACGGGCGCTATACACGGTATTTGGTTCACGACGCGATTATATCGGAGGCATACACGGATACGAGCGCGTTCAAGGCTCAGTACGAGTCCGTGCTCTCCGACTTGGACAGCGTGGCGCGGCTCGTCGGGTGGCTCGGCGATATCGAAAAGGGAATAACCGACCCTCCGGACAAGTCGGGGTATCCCCCATCCGCGTATTACGGGGAGGACTGGACGCGCGGGATGATAGAAAGGGATTTGAGCGAGGTCGTCGGCGCCCTGAACGCCCGCAACGGCGTCGTATACTACTGCGCCGTCGCGGAGCTTGGCGTCGTTTACTCGAACCCCACGGGCGTCCCCGTGGACTGGGTTATGAATTTTGAATACAGCTACGACCGCGACCGCAGCCGGGCGATGGCGTACACGGACGAATACATCGCCGGCATAAACTCGGATTTCGAGGTGTTCCGGGCGGTGATCTTCCGCTGTGTCGGTCAAATCGCGGCGCTGCTCATGGGATATGTCGTGTGCTCGGCGTATCTCGTCATGGCGGCGGGACGAAAAACGACCGAGGAACGGATATATCTTAACGCCATAGACAGGCTGTACACGGAAATCACCCTGACCCTCGTGCTGCTCGCGCCCGTCGGGGCGCTCGGCGCGGCGATGACATTCTATCCCTCGGCGGAGATGGGGGGCTCGCTGCACGCCGTCGTCGTTTCCGTCTGCACGGTCATATTCGCCGTTTCCGGCGTATTCGCGATGTCCGTCGTGCGGCGGGCGAAGGACAAGACGCTTCTGACGCACACGCTGGTCTTCACGCTGTGCCGCGCTGCTTTCAGGTTCTTCCGGCGCGCTTACTCCGAGCGCCCGCCGGAACGGCGCGTCTCCGCCGTCATAGTGGGGCTCGGCATACTCACGATGCTGCCCCCTCTCGGGATATTCACGATCCCCGCCTCTGTATATCTCGCGGCGCGCGCGCTGAAAAGGCTGACGGACGCGCAGGGCAGAATACTCAATGAGGAGATGGAAAAGCGCCTGCGCGCGGAACAGCTTAGGACGGAGCTCATCAGCAACGTGTCCCACGACATAAGAACGCCGCTGACGTCCGTCATCACATACATAGACCTGCTGAAAAAAGAGGGCTCGCACAGCGAAAAGGCGCGCGAGTACATCGGCATAATCGAAAGCAAGGCTCACCGCCTGCAGGAACTGACGGACGATTTGTTCGAGGCCTCAAAAGCGGCGAGCGGGAATATCCCCGTGACAATAGAGCGGGTTGACCTGAACGCGCTCGTGACGCAGGGTCTCGGGGAGATGGACGCCAAAATACGGGATTCCGGGCTCGATTTCCGCGTGAGCCTGTCAAAGGAGCCCGTCGTCGTATCCGCAGACGGGCGATTGCTGTGGCGCGTCGTGGAAAATCAACTCTCCAATGTGTTCAAGTACGCGATGCCCGGCTCGCGCGTGTACGTCGAAACCTCCGACGGCGGCGACATCGCCACGCTGGCGGTGAAAAACATATCCGCTATGCCGCTGAACCTCTCCGCCGACGAGCTTTTAGAGCGCTTCAAGCGCGGCGACGAATCGCGCTCTAACGAGGGCTCCGGGCTCGGGCTGACGATCGCGAAATCGCTGTCGGAGGCGATGGGAGGGCAGTTTTACATAGCGATTGACGGGGACTTGTTCAAGGCGACCGTCTCCCTTCCCAAGGCTCCGGAGCACGGATT
The DNA here is from genome assembly GCA_031279125.1 of Oscillospiraceae bacterium. Classification (GTDB taxonomy): domain Bacteria; phylum Bacillota; class Clostridia; order Oscillospirales; family Oscillospiraceae; genus JAIRRO01. The sequence continues at coordinate 46,566 of JAITJC010000036.1, read as the reverse complement.
GGATGGTGACCGGTCGCCCCTACGGCGTATCTGAATTTTTTACATTGGCGGGGCTTGGTACTTCAACGGCTTTGCCGACGTCGAAAAAGTATATTATCCCCTCTCGCGCGCGCAGTCCGGCGACACGCTCCATGGCTCGCATATAGGCCGCGATCTGCGGCGTATAGAGCGCGGTTTTCTCGCGGAGCGCGTCGCCGTTTCTTACGCGGTCTGTTTTGAAATCGACGATTACAATGTCCTCCCCCTCGCGGAAAGCGAGATCGACGACGCCTTGAAGCATAATCTCATCGCTCCCGCCGCCGGGGAAGTACGTCTCCGCCGGGACGAAAATCGAGAATTTGAATTCCCTGTATACCTCCGACGCGCGCGCGGCGCGTACACCGTGCTCCGAGCGCAGGAAGCGGAGGATTTTGTTCTCGTCCGCGGCTTCGCGCTGACGCGCGTCGAGGTATCCGGCTTCCGCGAGCGCGTCCAGTTCTCTTTTGAGCTCGTCCGCCCCGGCGTAATCGCGCAGCGGGATACGACTCATCGCGAGATGAAGCGCCGTGCCGCGTTCCGCGCCGGTGAGCGCGCGGTCGGCGGTTTGCCCGCCGGGCCCGGCGATGAATCTCGGACGCGCGTATACCTGTCCGGGAGTTCCGTCCCGGCTCTCGGCGGCGTCCGCCTCCGCGCGGGGCGGGGATGTCCCGCCGGGTACTATCGCGATTTCGGCGTCCTCGCGCGTTTCCGCGTCCGCGAGGCGGTTTTTCAGCTCCGTGATGGTGAGTTTGGACGGCAATTCCGGCGCTTTCGGATACGCGTATACGAACGGGCTCGCCGGGGGTTCCGGGGAGCTTTCCTGTGAATTGCGTCCGCCGCCATCCGCGTTTTCTTCGGCTTTTTCGGTGCCGCCGACGGGCGGCGCGGTCTCTCCGTCCCTCCCGGCGCGTATGAGACGCATACGCCAGCCGTCCTCCGGAGAGGCGTACGCGAAGCCGCCCAAAAGCGCGCGCGCCTCCGGGCGCGTAAGCGCGGCGAGCAGCAGAATATCCCCTATGCTCCGCTGGCGGGAGAGCATGTAAGGCGGGACGGGTCCCCCATGAAGCGGCAAGTCGGCGGCGAGCTTTTCCAAAATGTCCTCCGCGCCGTTCGCGGCGTATGTGATTATCAGCTTCTCGCGGGCGCGCGTCATGGCGACGTACAGCACGCGAAGCTCCTCCGACATCGTTTCGTCGGCGAGTTTTTTCGCTATGGCGAGCCTCGGCAGCGTGGGGTACTCGACGCGGCGTTCGAGGTCCACACGCTTGGGGCCCGCGCCGAGCTCGCGGTGGAACAACATCCGCTCCCTAGAGTCGGCAAGATTGAATCGTCTTGACATGTCGGCGAGAAACACTATGGGAAACTCCAAGCCCTTGGATTTGTGCGCCGTCATTATCCTGACGGCGCCGCCGCCCTCAGAAGTCTCCGCCGACGTTTCCGCGCCATGCTCGCGGAGCGTTTTGACATACAGCAGAAAATCGAATACGCCGAAGCGTCCTATCGACGCGGCGCGGCGCGCCTGCTCGATCAGGCGGCGCAGTCCCGCCCGGCGCTCCGCGCCGTTTTCCTCCGCGCCGACAAGCTCCGGAAGCCCCGTTTTGCCGTAAAGCATCCACAGCGTTCTCTCCGCGCCGAGCTCCGGGGCGAGCGCGCGGAATTCCCGCAGTTCTTTGAGGAAGTCCGCCGACTTGCCGCCGCCCTCCGCGTTCCGCGAGAGCGCGTCGTAAAAATCCCCGTCTGGGAGGCTGAGGCGTATCTCCGCCAACTCGTCCGGGGTAAACGCGTAAACGGGCGAGCGCAGGGCGGCGATGAGCGCCGTATCGTCGCGCGGGTTGTCGATTACGGTCAAAAGCGCGAGCGCCGTCTCTATCTCCGGCCTTTCGAAGAAAGCCTCCGCCTCCGGCGTCCGGACGGGGATGCCGAGACGCCTCAGCGCGTCGCGGTATACGGAGGCGTGCTTTTTCGCACGGAGCAGGATTGCGACGTCGGAATAATCCGCCCGCCGCGTACTCTCTCCGTCCGGTATCATAAAGCCGGATTCTATAAGCTCCCTCATCCGCTCCGCGATGAAACGCGCTTCGTATTCGCGCTTGCCGGGCGCGGGTCGGCTGTCCTCATCCGCGGCTTCGTCCGCCCCTTCTTCCTCCTCAGCCGACGCCGTCAGGACGGCAAGCTCCACGGGTTCCCCGCCCTCCCTGCCGGGGACGGACGCGAGATATTCGCGTTCCGTGTAGTCCAGCTCTCCGAACTCCTCGGACATGACGAGCCCGAACACATAGTTCACGGCGTTGATTATCGCCTCGCGGGAGCGGAAGTTTTGAGAGAGTATTACGCGCCGCCCCGGAGCGTCCGTCCCGCCGCCGTCCCCGAATGTCTTGTATTTTTCGATAAAAATGGACGGCTCCGCGAGGCGGAAGCGGTATATGGACTGCCGCGCGTCGCCCACGGCGGCAAGGTTTCGCCCCCCGCGCGAAACAGTGGCGAATATGCGCTCCTGAAGCTCCGACACGTCCTGATATTCGTCCACCATTATTTCGACGTAGCGCGCGGAAATTTCCTCCGCGAGCGCCGTCGGCGCGCCCGTCTCCCGGTCGCGCAGCAGCTCCAGCGCGAAGTGCTCCAAATCGGAGAAATCCACTATGCGCCGCCGTTTTTTTTCTTTGAGGTACTCTTCTGCAAAGTCGTACACAAGGTGCAGCAGGGCCGCCGTCACGGGATACACGGCGGACATGTCGGAGGCGAGTTCGGCGGAGCTCGCGGGGAACAAATGCTCAAGCTCGCGCAGGCCGGCGCGGCAGCGCTCCCATTTGGCTTTGATGCCGTCGTACATTCCGGGCTTGCACGGTTTCGCGCGCGGGAACGTAAAGCTCGCGGACGCCGCCGCCGCGTCCCAGCCCATAAGCGCCGCTTCGAGGAACATTTCGGCGGCGGAAAGGACGTACTCGAAGCACGCGCCGAATATCCTGTAGCCCTCGTCGTCGTCAAACAGGACGCCGAGCGTTTCGGCGGCGCGGTCGCGCCAGTATCCGGCGGCGCGGCGGGCTTTTTTGAGCATAAACGCGCCCCAGGGCGTCTCTGATACGTCGGACGACGCGCCGAGACGCAGGGCTTCAAGCTGTTCCTCCGTCCGACGCTTCCCGTCATAATGGCTGCGAAGCCTGCCGTATGTATCGATCAGCAGCTCGACAAGTCTGCTGTCGTCCCGCCCCGGGGAAACCGTGTCCACAAGTTCCGAAAAGCCCTCGTATTCGCCGAGGTTCGCGTAACGCGCTTCGAGCACGCGCTCCGCTGCGACGGCCTTTATCGCCGCGCATTCGCTTTCCTCCGCTATGCGGAAGTCCGGGGAAATGCCGAGCGTGTGGGCGTTCTCCCGCGCGATTCCGCCGCAGAAGCTGTGTATCGTGTCTATCTCCGCGCGGTGCGCGAGAACGGCCTGGCGGCGCAGACGGCGGTTGTTCGGGTCGTCGCGCAAACGCTCCGATATGGTGCCTATGATCCTCGACCGAAGCTCGCCCGCCGCCGCGCGCGTATACGTGATTATGAGAAAATCGTCCACGTCGCGCGGCTCGCGCTCGTCCGTGAGGTACGACATCAGCCGCTCTGTCAGGACGCGCGTTTTGCCGGAGCCCGCGCCCGCCGATATGAGAAGCGCGCCGCCGCGCGATTCGATGGCCTCGCGCTGCTCCGGAGTCGGGGAAAATGCCGCGCTCAACCTTCGCCGCCCCCTTCCGCTCTCGCCCAAAACTCTTTGTTCGTGACAGGCGGCATAGGGCGCGCCTTGTCGCCTGGGAACGCGCCGAACAGGCACGCGGCCTTGAACTCGCAGTACAGGCAGACGTTGTCCGAATCGCCCTTGGAGCAGGGCGACGACGAAATATCTCCGGAGCGAAGCTCCCGCGCGGCGCGGCGCAATTTATTTTCAACATACAGCAACAGGCTTTCCATCTGCCCGCGCGTGACGAGCGAATCCCCCGTGTAGATCCCGTCCTTTTCCCGGACGGGGAGGTAGCGCTTGTCCGGACCGCGCTCCATGGCGTCTATTAGCTCCGCCTCGCCCAGTATCAGACCGCGCCGCCGCTTCGCCTTCGCCAGCGCCGCCGCTATTACACCGTCGCCGACGTTCCTGTCCGCCTGATACAGCTCGTCACGCGCCGGAGTGTAAAGTATTCCGGCGGGTATCGTCTCGCGCTCTCCGAGTCTCGCGCCGCCGAGGGCGTACACGTATATCAGCATTTGCAGGTTTATTCCGCAGCAGACATCCGACAGGGAGAAGGTTTTTCTCCCCGTCTTGTAGTCCGAGACGCGGATATACAGCTTGCCGCCGTTTTCCCAGCCGTCCACACGGTCTATGATCCCCGATATTTCAAGCTCCCCGTCCGCGATCGCCGCGCGGAATTCCGACTCGAACGCCAAGGGCTCGAAATCCGAGCGTTCGAGCTCCCCTTTGAGGTCAAGCGTCACGCGCTCCAGGTCGGCGGAGAGCCGCGAGAGCAGATAGCGCAGCCGCGCCGTGCCGGAACCGTTTTCGGGATAATTTAAGTCGATGTACTCGCGCGCAAAGCGTCTTGCGAGTCTGCGGACATCGTCCTCCGGCACATTTTTGAAGCCGCCGAGCGCCGACGCCGCGTCCGCCGCGCGCTCCAAAACGAAATGCGTGAACGCCCCGGCGCGCGCGGCGTCGAACCTCTCCGGCACGCGCGGCCTCGCGCGCAAGCCGTTTTGCATAAAAAAAGCGAATTTGCAAGTAAAAAGCTTTTCCACGCGCGTGGCGGACAGGCGCACCGTTTTGCCGTAAAGCCTCGCCGCGGCGTTTTCGGACAGACCGGCGCGTCTCGCGTCCTCGCGGCGCGCGCGCGGGGGCGGCTGTATGAAATCCGCCTCCCGGAGCCTTCCGGGAACGGTTCCGAGTGCGGCGCGGAGCCTTTCCGCCACGAACGACGGGCGCGAGCCGGCGGACTCCGGATAAATCACGACGAGCTTTTCGGACGGGAGCGCAAGCGCGGAATAGATGACGTTCATCTCGCGGCGGAGCAGACGCTCCGAGTTGTCGCGCAGGGGAACGCCGAGCTTTTCGTTGAGTTCGTCGCGCTCGGCGCCGGACAGCACGCCCGTCATACCCGGAAGCGACGGCATATTGGCATCCGCGGCGCCGATTACGATCAGGGCCTTTATGTCGCGGCGGCGGTTCATCGCCATATCTCCGATAGTCACGCGGTCAAGCGACACGGGTATTACGCCCACGTCGCGCCGAGACGCGAGAAGGGAGAAAAGCCGCGACAGTTCACGCGCCGTCACGGACGCATTTTCGAGGACGATATACATCTGGTCAAGCGCTTCCGTGATAAGCTCCCAGAGCTGTGAATACTCCGAGGCAAGGCGCTTGTACCCCGCCTCGCCGAGCGACGCGGAACGGGACGCGAGGGACTCCGGCAGTTTTATTCTTTCAAGGAACGCGTACAGCGCGCGCAGCATATCCCCCCCCGAGGCGGATGCGCTCAACGCGCGGTCAAGCTCCGCGAGAGGCGCGGCGGCGGCGAGCCTCGCGGCGTCAAGCGCTTTATCCGTCTCTTCGCCCCAAGGCATATCTCCCGTCCAGGCGTTCCGTCCGCGTATGCCGCGCCGTATGGCTATTGACTCAAGCGCGTCTATATCGTCCCGCAAAACCCCCGCGAGTCCCGTTTTCAGGTACGCGAACACGTCCTCGTACTCCCAACCGGAGGACACGGCGTCAAGCGCTTTCACTATGAGTCGCACGGGCGGTTTTTCGAGCGCGCCGTCGCGCCCGCCCCGGAACACCGGTATGCCCCGGCGCTCGAAAACGCTTTCGCAGAGCTTGGGGTATTCCCCGCCCCCGCGCGACATCACGGCTATATCCCCCCAGCGGTACCCACCGCGCGCGAGGGAGACGGCTATCGCCGCCGCGTATTCGCATTCCGTCACGGCGTCCGGCGCGGCGTACAACTCCACGCCGGAAAGTCCCTCCCCGCGCCCGCCGCCGTAACCGAACACGGCAGCTTCCATAAGCTCCGTATTGAAGCCGCGCCCTCCGCCGGAGAGTGTCACGACTTCGTATTTCTCCCCGGCTTCAAGCGCGCAGCGTATGAGCTCGTCCGCCGCGTCGCGGACGACGCCGAACACGTCTTCCCCTCCGTGCAGGTCGGGGACGGTGAGGCAGAACGCCGTCTCCGCGCCGGAGCGGATGAGCGCCGATATGACGCGTGTTTCCGGCTCCGTGAAGTCGTTGAAGCCGTCAAAATAAAAGACCGCCGAGGCGTAAGAGCTTTTCCCCGCCGTTTCCGACAGACGGCGAAGCATGGCGCAGGAGTCGAGCGCGCCGCTTTGCTCCATCTGCGCGTCGAAGGCGGCCATTATAAGTGAAAGGTCGCGGAGCTTTTTACCGAGCGCGCCGCCGGAACGCGCCGCCGCCGCTTGCAAAGCGCCGGGCGTCACGGCGCTGTTTTTCAGCTCCGTGACGGTTTGAAGCAGGGCCTCCGCGAAATTGGAACGCCGCTCCGCCCCGCCGTAGGATTCGAGCTTATCCGATACGGCGCCGACGGCGCGGTACATGACAAGCAGCGCCCCGCCGGGGTCTAAGACCGGGCGCGCGCCGCCCGTCTCCTCCGCGACGCGCGCGGCGAGCCGCTTGAAGCTGAGCGCCTCCCCGTGCAGGGAGAGCCGGTCGCCGACGATCCTCAAAAGCTGGCGCTCCGCGTCGTGCGAATACTGCTCCGGGACGACAAGCGTAAGGCGGCGCTCGCCAGCTTCCGCGCGGCGCTTTATCTCTTCCATAACGCGTCGCGTCTTTCCGCTTCCCGCCCGCCCGATGATCAGCCGCACCACGGCGCACCTACTCCTTCCCGGCCGAAAATTTTTTCAACAGCTGTATTTTGCGTCCTGCTCCTCGAATTGTCAATACATTATTTCACAGTCACCGTATGAGCATCGCGTCTCCGAAGGAGAAAAACCTGTAACGCTCGCGTATCGCCGTTTCATACGCGGCGAGCGCGTTCTCCCGCCCCGCGAGCGCGGCGACGAGCATTATCAGCGTCGATTCCGGCAGATGGAAATTCGTTATGAGCGCGTCCGCGCACTTGAAGCGATAGCCGGGATATATGAAAATGTCCGTGAAACCTGAAAGCTCCCGCAGCATCCCGTCCTCCCCGCTCGCCGATTCGACGACGCGGCACGATGTAGTCCCGACGGCGACGATCCTTCCGCCGCGCGCGCGCGCTGCGTTCACGAGCTCCGCCGCCGCGCGCGGCACGGTAAAGTATTCGGAATGCATTTCGTGTTCCTCGATATTGTCCGCTTTCACGGGACGGAATGTGCCGAGTCCGACGTTAAGTGTCACGTAGGCCGCCGCGACGCCGCGGCGCCCGATTTCCGCAAGCAGTTCCTTCGTAAAGTGCAGTCCCGCCGTCGGCGCGGCGGCGGCGCCCGGCTCACGCGAGTACACCGTCTGATACCGCTCCGCGTCGCGAAGCTCCGTCTTTATATACGGCGGCAACGGAAGCGTTCCGAGACTTTCGATAAGCTCAAGGAAAACGCCGTCGTACTCGAATTTTATCAGCCTGTTCCCGCCTGGCGAGACGCCCGTCACCTCTCCTTCAAGCCCGGATTTGCCGTCCCCGAGCGATTTCCCGTCCCCGAACACTACGCGCGCGCCCGCGCGGACCTTTCTTCCCGGCCGCGCGAGGCAGTCCCAGACGCCGCCGCCCGTGTCCCGCAGCAGGACGATTTCGACGGCGGCGCCGGAAGCGAGACGCCCGGACAACCGCGCCGGGATGACGCGGCTGTCGTTGAGCACCAGACAGTCGCCGGGGCGCAGAAGCTCCGGCAGCTCGTAAAAACGCCTGTGGCCTACCTCCCCCGTGAGCTTGTCCAGCGTCATAAGGCGCGAGCCGTCGCGCCTCTCCGCCGGGGTCTGGGCTATGAGCTCTTTCGGCAGGTCATAGTAAAAGTCCGATTTTTTCATCCGACCTCGACGCCGGTGTAATAGAAACGGATGATGTCGAGATACGTCATTCCGCGCTGCGCCATAGCGTAGGCCCCCCACTGGCTCATGCCGACGTTGTGCCCCTTCCCCGTGCCGGAGATGACGAACTTGCCGTCAATCTTGCCGTCCGGACTGCTCTCCGTCTGCACGGCGCCGACGGATGAGGAGCCCACCTCCACCGTCTCTCCCCCGCCCGTTACGGCGTAAAGGCCGCTCTCCGGCAGCGCCTCCGCGCTTCCGCTCCCGCCGACGGCGTAAAGCCCGCTGAGACCTATCTCACCCGACGCGCTCCCGGAATTCGCGTACACGCGCCCGGAGAACGCCGCGACGGCCCCCGGCTGTGTGCCGCCGCCTATAGTAAGGCGTATGGATTTCGCGCCGAGTGTTATGCGCACGTCGTCCTTCTTAAACGTCCACGTCCTGCCGTTCTCGTCTTTCATCGTAACGCTGTAGGCGTTGCCGTTCTTCGTGTACTGCGACACAGAGAGAGAGACTATCGTGCCGCAGTTGTAGCCGCGCCCGCGCATACGCGCCGTCAGTTCCGCCGGGGAGTATTGCACCGTCCAGTAATACCCGGAAACCTGGGAAGCCACGTCCGCCTCATACGGGTCTATGACGCCCCTGAGATGCGGCAAAGGCTGCGCCCACACGTTTTCGACGTCCTCCGTCGCGCCGCCGTCGCACGAGGCGTAATACGTCTCGCATACCTCGCCGCCATATGTAATGTACTGCCCGGCCGTCTCATCGACGGCGCGGTCTGTCGTCTCGTTTGCGTTTTTGGAGCCGACGTATACCTGGCAGTGATCCGTAGCGCACATATCAAAGCCGCTCGCGCCGTGAAAACCGAGCCTGCCGGCAGCGTAGGTGCGGGCCGTCACCGCCTGCGCCTTCAGCGCCTCTATCGGCCAGGTATTGGGCATTTCCGCAGGCAGAAGCCCTTTCAGATAGTCCTCCACGTTCACGAAGTTTATGACGCGCAGATTTTCGCCGCTCGCCCTGAAATACTGAAAAGCGCCGTAATAGTACAGCCCCTTGAACCACGTCATAGGCTTGCCGCCGGAGGACAGCGGTCTCACGCCCAAAGCGTGCTCCGTGCCATAGTCGAACTCGAATATCACGCGCCCCGTCCCCGTGACGGCGACGGCGATCGTGTATTCCGTCCCCGCCGTGACGGAGCCGCCCGCGCCGATTGCCGCCATGGCCTCCTCCGCGCCCGCGCGCGTCGTGTAGTCCCCCGCGCACACGTAAAAAACGCCCTTGTCGTACTTCACAAAACCGCCGTTGTACTGCCGCGCTATGGCGTCGGCGCTGTTGAAGTCGCCGTGGCTCCCCGGCAGCTGAACGTGGAAACAACCGACGACGGTATCCCCCGTCTTCTCCTGAACGTAAGCGCCGCCGCCGCTGCTCTCTTCCTTGTAATACATATTCGCGTCGCGCATCATCGTGATTTTGGTCTCATATGTCACGGCGCCGATGGAGACGAATTCGCGCGTGTCCTTGTCGAACCAGCCGAACTCAAAGCCGGAGCCGGAGCCGGACACGTTTTGCAGGTTCGCCGACGGCAGGGCGCTCCCGCCGTAGTACATTCCGATGCGGAGGATGTTCACGGGAGGGACGTAAGCGCCCGCCCCGCCCGACGGAAGCGCGGACGAAAGCAGAAGCGCGACCGCCGCCGCGAACATCCTTACGCGTTTTGCCGCAGTGTTTTTCATAATGACCTCTTGAAATTGCCGCTTACTTGACGGCGCTTATTGACGCCGCCGCGCCGCGGTGGTAAAATAGCGGAAATCGTCCCGCGCGAGCTTTGCGTATTTACCATAATAGCACATTATTCGACGCATGGCAAGCAGTAATGATTTACAGCGGCGCAGAGCGAATTTTCACGGCGGGGCGAAAATTCAGGAACCGATTTACGGAGGGACGCTATAATGAAAAAGTACAAAGTCGGAGTGATAGGCGCGACGGGCATGGTGGGGCAGAGATTCGTGTCGCTCCTCGAAAAGCATCCGTGGTTCGAGCTCTCTGTCGTCGCGGCGTCTTCACGCTCCGCGGGGAAGACTTACGGCGAATGCGCGGAGGGACGCTGGATGATGGAAACCACCGCGCCGCAGACGGCACGGGAGCTTGTCGTCAAGAACGCGAAAAAAGATATACAAGAGATTGCGGACAGCGCGGACTTTGTGTTCTCCGCCGTGGATCTGGAGGACGACGCGACGGCCGCGCTGGAGGAGGCGTACGCCCGGGCGGAATGTCCCGTCGTCTCAAACAACAAGGCGCATCGCTGGACCCCGGACGTCCCGATGGTCATCCCGGAGCTGAATCCGGAGCATCTCTCCGTTTTGGAGCATCAGCGAAAACGGCTGGGGACGGCGCGGGGATTCATAGCCGTGAAGTCCAACTGTTCGATACAAAGCTATGTCCCCGCCCTGCACCCCTTAAAGGACGAATTCGGGCTCTCCCGCGTGCTCACCTGTACGTATCAGGCCATATCCGGCGCGTCGAAGACCTTCGCGTCCATGCCGGAAATGTTCGACAACGTGATTCCGTATATCGGCGGCGGGGAAGAAGAGAAATCGGAGCGCGAGCCGCTTAAAATCTGGGGCACGGTCAAAAAAGGCGTCATCGTGCCGGCGGAGAAACCCTTGATAACAGCTCAGTGCGTGCGTGTCCCGGTGTCCGACGGGCACCTCGCGGCGGTGTTCGCGTCGTTCGCCGAGAAGCCCCCGAAGGATGAAATCCTCAAACGCTGGGATGCGTTCGAGGGCGTGCCGCAAAAGCGCAAGCTCCCCTCCGCGCCGGAGCGGTTCCTGAAGTATTTTGAGGAAAAAGACCGCCCGCAGACTGGCCTTGACCGTATGCTCGGAAACGGCATGTCGATTTCGATAGGCCGCCTGCGCGAGGATACGCAGTACGATTACAAATTCATATGCCTGTCGCACAACACGCTGCGCGGCGCGGCGGGCGGCGCGGTGCTTCTCGCGGAACTGCTTTGCGCGGAGGGGCATCTCATATCGGTTAAATAAACGATTTTTAAGGAGAAGCGATTATTATGAAAACACCCGTATTTACAGGCTCTTCCGTCGCCGTCGTCACGCCATACGACGGCGACGGCATCGACTATCCAGCTCTCGCGGGAATAATAGATTGGCAGATAGAGCAGGGCACAAACGCGATAACAGTCTGCGGCACTACGGGCGAATCGTCCACCCAGTCGCTTGAAGAGCACATCCGCGTCGTGGATTTTTGCGTGAAGCACGTGAACCGCCGGGTCAAGGTCGTAGCCGGAACGGGCTCGAACGACACGGCGGCAGCGCTTCTGCTCTCTGCAGAGGCGGAAAAATCCGGCGCGGACGGGCTTCTCATCGTCACGCCGTACTACAACAAGGCTACGCAGAAGGGGCTCATCGAGCACTACACGCATATCGCCGACCGCGTAATGACGCCCATAATAATGTACAACGTCCCTTCGCGCACAAGCCTCTCTTTCACGGCGGCGACGTATAAGGAACTCTCGAAGCACCCGAACATCAACGGCGTGAAGGAAGCCTCCGGCAGCTTCCCCCTGATAGCTCAGACCGTCGCCCTCTGCGGCGGCGAGTTCAACGTCTGGAGCGGCAACGACAACGAGACGGTCGCGATGATGGCCCTCGGCGCGGCTGGCGTTATCTCCACGTCCGCGAACGTCATACCGTCCGTCATGGCGGAAATCACCGCAAGGTGCCTCGCCGGGAACTTCCGCGAGGCGACAGCCCTGCAGTCGGAATACTTAGAGCTTATGGACGCGCTGTTCCTCGAAGTAAACCCCATACCGGTGAAAACGGCGCTGAACCTCATGGGGAAGAAGGCCGGAAAGCTCCGCCTCCCTCTTTGCGAAATGGAGCCCCGGAACCTCGAAAAACTGAAATCCGCGATGGCGAAATCCGGGTTGCTGTAAAGCGCGCCGCACGAAAGAAGTGAGCAAAATCGTAAGAATTATAAGCTCCGGCTGCGGCGGGCGGATGGGTCTCGCTTTCGCCCGCGCCGCCGAGCGCGACCCGGAGCTTGAAATCGTCGCGGGCGTCCGCCGCAAGCCGGAGAAAACCGGGACATTCCCCGTGTACCTCGATCCGATGGAATACGGCGGGGCGGCCGACGTCATAACGGACTTCTCCTCACCGGACGCGCTTGACGCCCTGCTGCGGTGCGCCGCGTCGCGCGGGCTTCCGCTTGTACTCTGCGCGACGGGCTATTCCGAGGAACAGCTCAATAAAATCCGCGCCGCGTCGCGCGATGTCCCGATATTCCGCTCCGGAAACATGTCGCTTGGCATCAACCTTGTCGCAGAGCTCACGGAGAGGGCGGCGGCGGCGCTCGGGCCGGGCTTCGACGCCGAAATCGTCGAACGCCACCACAGGCGCAAACTCGACGCGCCCTCCGGCACGGCTCTGATGCTCGCGGACGCCGTATCGCGCGCGCGGGAGGCGCGGCCTGAATATACCTTTGACCGCTCCGGGCGCCGCGCGCCGCGCCCGGAAAACGAAATCGGCTTTTCAGCGGTGCGCGGCGGCACGATAGTCGGGGAACACGAGGTCATTTTCGCCGGGGCGGACGAGGTTATAGAAATAAAGCACATAGCTTATTCCCGCGACGCTTTCGCCTCCGGGGCCTGCCGCGCGGCGAAATTCATGGCGGCGGCGAAAAAGCCGGGGCTTTACGATATGGCGGACATCATGAAAGAGCCGCCCCGCCCGCTCTGACCTGTATCAGCTCCGCCGCGACGCTCACGGCGAGCTCCTCCGGCGTTTCCGCGCCGATTTGCAGACCGATAGGCGCGATAAGGCGGGCGACGGCCTCCTCGGGAAGCCCCGCCTCATCGCGCAAACGCTCGCGTATCATCGCCATTTTCCTCTTGCTGCCCATACAGCCGACGTAGCGGGCCGGGGACGCGAGCGCGTGTTCCAACACCTCGTAGTCATTTTTGTGCCCGCGCGTCACGACGACGACGTAATCCGTATCGAGTAGGCTGACGCTCTCCCCGACTCTCTTGAAGTCGCCGAGCACGACGCGCCCTGCCTCCGGGAAAAATTCCGGCAGGGCGTAATCCTCCCTGTCGTCAAACACGACGCACTCAAAGCCGGCGAAAGCGAGCACAGGCACGAGCGCGCGCCCAACGTGCCCGCCGCCGAATATATACACTCTTCCGGCTTCCCCCAGCGGCAACGTGAGAACGCCGTCATAGGCGTCGTTTTCCTTTTCAAAACGCGCCGCGGAGCGCGCCGTCCCGCCCGGCGCGGAAAATGACAGCTCCGTCGGCGAGCCCTCTGAGATTTTCAGCGCAAGCGCCTCGCCGCCGTCATGGGGGGGCAGGGCGCGGAGGAATATCGATATCAGCTCCGGCGAGGAGTCGAGCGCGCAGTAGTGAAGCGTCACGTCGCCGCCGCAGATCATGCACAGATCGCCCGTGCCGTCGGAGGAAAGGCTGTAGCCGAGCGTTTTCGCGGGCGCGGCGTCCGGAGGGAGCATTTCCTCGCGCGCCGCGCGCTGCGCCTCATACTCGATAGCGCCGCCGCCGACGGTCCCCCCGGACGAGCCGTCCGCGAAAACCACCATCGCGGAGCCTGTTTTGCGCGGCGCGGAGCCCTTGCTTTCGAGCACGACCACGAGAATCGCGCGCTCGCCGCGCCGCAGGGCGCTTAAAATATCCGGAATCAGCTTTTTCACCTTCGAAAATCACTCCTTTTGATATTTTGACGATTATAGGCTATTTAATAATATCACAGCCGCAGCCCCGCCGCAATCACCGCTGCCGCCGAGCGGGCGAGACTTTGCTTTTGCAATTCACCCTGAAAATTATTCCCCGCCGGGCGCTTGACAGGCGGCGGGATCCGCGCTACAATGAAAAAATATAAGAGGCCGCCGCTGCTATAACGGCCCGGTACAGAGCGCGCGCCGCGGTGGGGCGCGCTCCGGGACGGACTCCGGCGGGAGTGTTCTTTGCGCCGGCTTCTGAAAATCCGGGCGGACATACGGGAGGTTTTTTATGTACAGAACGCATATGTGCGGCGAGCTCAGGGAGAGCGACATCGGCAGCCGGGCAAAGCTCGCCGGATGGGTCAAGACCATCCGCGACCACGGCGGGGTCATGTTCGTCGATTTGAGGGACGAGACGGGTCTCACCCAAATCGTCCTGCATGACGACGGCATGTTGCGCGGCGTCACGCGCGAATGCGTCGTATCCGTTTCGGGTCTTGTGCGCCCGCGCGGGGAGGACGCCGTCAACCCCAAGCTGGCGACGGGCGCGGTGGAGCTGTTCGCGGATGAGCTCAGGCTCCTCGGCGCGGCGCGGAATATGCTGCCGTTTGAAATCGACGAATCGCGCTCGACGCGCGAGGAACTGCGGCTGCGCTACCGCTATCTCGACCTGCGGAACCCGGAGATCCACAAGAACATCGTCCTGCGCTCGCGCGTCATAAGCCATCTGCGGCGCGAGATGGAAGCTCTCGGCTTCCTCGACATGCAGACACCGATTCTCACGTCGTCGTCGCCGGAGGGCGCGCGCGATTTCCTTGTGCCGTCGCGCAAACATCCGGGGAAGTTTTACGCCCTCCCGCAGGCGCCGCAGCAATTTAAGCAATTGTTGATGGTTTCGGGCTTCGACAAATATTTTCAGATAGCGCCGTGCTTCCGCGACGAGGACGCGCGCGGCGACCGCACGCCGGGTGAGTTCTATCAGCTCGACCTCGAAATGGCGTTCGCCTCTCAGGAGGACGTCTTCGCCGTGACGGAGGCGGTGATGCACAGCACGTTCACAAAATTCTCGGATAAGCGCGTGTCTCCCGTGCCGTTCCGGCGCATACCGTACAAGGACGCGATGCTGAAATACGGCACGGACAAGCCCGATCTGCGCAACCCGCTGGAGATAACCGATTTGACGGAGTTCTTCGCGGGCGTCGAATTCCCCGCTTTCAAGGGGCGGCCCGTGCGCGGCATTCCGGCGGACTGCCGTGGGCGCGCGCGCAGTTTTTACGATGCGTCGCTTAAATTCGCGCTGTCGATAGGCATGAAAGGGCTCGGCTATCTGACGTATACGGGCGGGGATTTCAAAGGCCCGATTGAAAAATTCCTGACGCCGGAGCAAAAATCCCACCTCGTGGACAGTCTCGGCATAACGGACGGCACAACGCTGTTTTTCATCTCCGACACGCCCGACGCGGTAAACAAATACGCGGGGGCGATACGCGATTGGCTCGGGGAGACTCTTGAAATTATAGATAAGGACGCCTTCGAGTTCTGCTTTATAGTCGATTTCCCGATGTACGAGTACGACGAGGAGACGAAGAAGCCGGACTTTATGCACAACCCGTTTTCCATGCCGCAGGGCGGCCTTGAGGCGCTTGAAACGAAGGATCCGCTCGAAATTCTCGCCAATCAGTACGACGGCGTGTGCAACGGGCTGGAACTGGCGTCCGGCGCGGAGCGCAACTACAACGTCGAAATCATGAAGAAGGCGTTCGCCATCGCGGGCTATGAGGAAGACGAGACGGAGCGGCGCTTCGGCGCGATGTACACGGCGTTTCAGTACGGCGCGCCGCCGTCTGCGGGCATGGCGCCGGGCGTGGACAGAATAGTCATGCTACTCGCCGGGGAAGAATTCATCCGTGACGTAATAGCCTTCCCTCTCAACGGAGAGGCGCGGGACGTCATGATGGGCGCGCCGGGAGAAGTCACGGACACGCAGCTGCGCGAGGCGCATATCCGCATCAGGGAATAAACGGCCTCGCGGCGGGGGGAGAAAGCATTGATTACGCACGAGGAACTTAAAAAGATAGCCGCGCTCGCTAAGCTCTCGCTCGACGGCGAGGACTTAGACGCGCTCGCGGAGGATGTCGGCGCTGTCATCGATTTCGCAAACGACATCGCGGAGGCGGATTTGTCGTCGTTCGACCTGACGGAGCGCGACGAGGAATACCCGCTGAGAGAGGACGTCGCGGCACCGTCCGTACCGGCGGAAAAGATTTTGTCGAACGCCGCAGAGTCGCGCGGGGGGTACTTTGTAGCGCGGGGTTAAGCCCGCGCCCTACTGTTTTGCGAGCGATTTTATCTCTTCCGGCGTGAGCTCCCGCCAGCCGCCAGGCTTCAGCCCTCCCAGCCGGAGCGCGCCCTCGGATACGCGCGTGAGGCGCGCGACGCGGAGCCCCGCCGTCTCGCACATGCGGCGCACCTGCCTGTTTCGCCCCTCCGCCACGGTGATCATCAGCGCGGCGTCCGTTCCGGGCGTTTGTCCGCTCCGGGCGATTTCCACGCGCTTCGCCCGCACCTCTCCCCCGTCGAGCTCCATCGGCGCTTTTAAAACCGGCAGGGCGGATTTGATGTCGCCCGACACCATGACGCGGTATGTCTTTTCAATCCCGTGGGACGGGTGCGCCAGCCTATGTGCAAGCTCCCCGTCGTTCGTCATAATCAGCAGACCGTCGGAGTCCATATCGAGCCGCCCGACGGGATACAACCTCTCAGGGCAGTCGGATACGAGCTCCGCGACGGTTTTTCTCCCACGTTCGTCCGACATCGTGGTGACGTACCCTCGCGGCTTGTTGAGCATTATGTACCGCCGTCCCTCTTCCGGCGGCAGGGGCGCGCCGTCTATCCTTATATCGTCGCGCTCCGGGTCGGCGGAGTCCCCGATCCGCGCCGTCTTCCCGTTCACCGTGACGCGCCCCGCCGCGATCATATCCTCCGCCGCGCGGCGCGAGCTCACGCCGCGCCCGGAGAGTATTTTTTGCAGACGCTCCGCCATTTAATAATATACCGGGGGGCGAAAAAAGCCGTATCTGTTCGCCGCGAACCACACGAGCTTGAGTTTCTCCCAAAAACCGCGTTTTTCCGTCTCCCGGATCCGCACCGTTTCACCGTACAGCAGAGGAAGCCGCGCTATGGTCTCCCCGCCTATTTCTATCAGCATCTCCCCCGCGTGCCCTCCGCGGGCGACGGCGGCGTAAACGAATTTCGGCGCGTTCACCGTCGCGGCGTATTTTTCCCCGCGCCCCAGAATAAAAGAGGCGTCCGCCCCCGCCGCGAGCCTCACGAAGGCTTTGACTCCCGATATTACGGGCAGGAGCGCGTCTATCTGCTCCCCGCGTTTTATAGTGAAGCGAGCGTAGGTGTCGAACGCCCAGTCGTACAGCGCCGCGTGATCCGCCCAGTCGTCCCTGTCGTCGAGCGTCACGCATATGAGGCGCACCCCGCCGCGCTCCGCGCAAGACACGAGACTGCGCCCGGCGCTTATCGTATAGCCCGTTTTGACGCCGAGCGTCCCCGGATAGTCCCACAGCAATCTATTGTGGTTTTTCAGCTCGCGCCCCGCGACGTCCGCGTACTTCGCGGACACGATTTCCGCGAACGCATCGTTTTTCATCGCCTCGGCGGTGATCGCCGCGAGGTCGCGCGCCGTGGAAAAATGCCCTTCTTCGTCAAGGCCGCTCGGGTTCGCGAAGCTTGAGCCCCCGCAGCCGATCCCCGCCGCGCGCTCGTTCATCAACCCCGCGAACTCGCTCACGCCGCCCGCCGCGTGGCACGCCAGCGCGACTGCCGCGTCGTTGCCGGACACGAGCATCAGCCCGTAAAGCAAATCCCGCACGGTGAGCTTTTCGTCCGGCTTCAAATACATCGACGATCCCTCTATGCCCGTCCACTCGCGCTTCACCGTAACGGTTTCGTCAGGGTCGCATAGCTCAAGCGCGACAAGCGCCGTCAGGATCTTCGTCGTGCTCGCTATTTTCATCGGCTCGGAAGCGTCCTTCCCGTAAAGAACCCGGCCCGATTCCGCCTCCGTGAGAACGGCGGACGAGGCCGAAAGCTCCGGCGCGCCCATTTCCGCGCGCGCCCCCTCAGTGGGCGCGCACAGAAGCATCGCGGGTATTATGAACAGCGAAGCGGCTCTTTTCAAAAGCAAGCTCATCACAAACAAGCGCCTCCACGTTTTCCAAGTATGCGCGTCGTATTGTTTCCCGCGCGAAAGCGTTTATCCGTTTTTCCGTCAGCCCTCTTTTTTCCGCTCGCGCAAAATATCCCCGACGCGGTCTATGACCTCCGGTACCGTCTCCACGACGCGGTCGAGCGTCGTCGCCGCGGGCGGCGCTATGTTCAGCAGTTTCACACTCTCTCCGTGCACGACGAGAAAAGCCACCGGCACGATGTTCACTCCCGCGCCGCTGCCCCCTCCGAACGACGACGGGGCGCCGGAGGGCTTATTCTTGCTGTGAAAATCCGTCCCGCCGGACGTGAAGCCGAATGTAACGCGCGAAACGGGGATCAGCGTTATCCCGTCCGAGGTGACAATCGGTTCGCCGACAACCGTGTTGGCGTCAGCCATCTCCTTGATTTTCCGCATTGTCGTGTCCATCAGATCCCCTATCGGATGCTTGTCCATAGTGTTTGTGCCTTCCTTTCGCTTAATCGTATTATTTCAGGTCTTTGACGACCGTGAAAACAGAATGAGTGCCGACACCGCCAGCGATATTATCTCCCAAACGGCGAGGCTTGCCGCCGCGTCGATGTAAATTTCCGGCTCGCAGACGAGAAAATCGACCGATTCGCTCATGTCGTACCGCTTGACGCGCGCCGCCGATTCCAGCGTCCCCGATGCCAGCCCGAGCGCCGCCGAAATCCCCCCGAACGCCATCGCCGCCGAAAACGCGCCGCCTCCCCCGCCGTGCACGTATCTCACGTACAGCCGTTTTATGAGCACGCGCCGCCTCAGTTTCCCGAGCAGACGCGCCGCCGCTTCCAGAACCTCGCGGGGGGAGCGCGGCGGGCGGTTCTTCCCCGCGCCCCCCGCGCCGCCCTTTCCGCGTCTCCCCTCCCCACGGCGCGCGCGGGGCTTTTTCCTTCCGGACGGGCGGCGGAAAACGGTGAAGCTGACGAAGCCGACGGTGACACGCACCGTCAGCGCGCCGGGGATGTGCGTTACGCCGACCCCCACGCGCAGGAGCAGCAAGGCGGCGACCGCCGCCAACGCTATCGCGAAACCCATCGTTTACGCCCCCTTTGCCTCTCGCTCGCCGCGTTCACGCTTCCCCTTCCCCGCCCGGCAGAGCCTCGGGCTGGCCTTCCTCGCGCGGAACGGTCATCGGCAGTTCCGGCAGCTCGTCCGTCGAGGCGATGCCGAACGTTCTCAGGAACACAGCCGTCGTACCGTAAAGCGCCGGCCTGCCGGGGACGGAGAGCCGCCCGCGCGCCTCTATAAGCCCCCTCTGCTGGAGCAGGCTTATTGTGTATGAACAATCGACGCCCCTGACCTGCTCCACATACGCCCTCGTGACGGGCTGAAAGTACGCTATCACCGCAAGCACCTCAAGCGCGGGCTGGGACAGGCGCGGCGCGCGCCCCGTTTCCAGCGCAAGGCGGATGTAATCGGCGTACTTGGGCGCGGAGCAGAGCTGCAAGCTGTCCTCCACGCGCACAAGGCGTATCCCGCGCCCTTCCGACTCGTATCTATCGCACATCACCGCCGCCGCGTCGAACACGAGCTGGCGGTTTATCCCCAGCACGGCGGCAAGCCGCTCCGCCGGCACAGGCTCTCCCGACGCGAACAGTATGCCCTCAAGTGCGCCCTGTATGTCACGAAGCTCCATGCGTCCCCTCCTCCGTCCTGCCGTGATTGTACGCCACGGCGAGTTCCCCGCCGTCCTCCGTCAGAATAACCAGCCCGGCGCGGCATAGCTCCAAGACGGCGAGAAACGCGGCGACCGTCTCACTGCGCCCTCCGCACTCCCCGAAAACGACGTACAGCGTGAGCAGCCCGCGCGCGCGCGCGCGCGCGGCTATCTCCGCCATTTTGTCCGCCACGGGATACGGCTCCGGGCGCGTGTACCTCTCGCGTATGCGCCGCGCCTCGCCCTCCCCGGAAACCGTCCGGGAGATTACGGCGAGCATCGCCTCCGTCAGATCCCGCCCGTCGTGGCTGTATTTGTACTCTCGGTCGGGCTCGAAATATTCCGGGGGCTTTGCGATAAGCCCCGCGCCGGAGAGGTACATTTCCGCGAATTTATCCGTCACCGCCTTGATCCCGACGTATACATCCGTCGCGCGCAGACGCTCCAGCGACGTTATCAGCTCCTCCAGTTCCTCCGGCTTGTCCTCCCCGAGCAGCATGCGCGTTTTGATGTACGTCAGATGCGACGCCATTGCCACGAACTCGGACGCCACGTCGAGATCCATCGCCGCCATCTCGTCGAGGTAGCTAATAAACTGCTCCAGAATCAGCGAGATGCTTATATCGCGTATCTCGATCTTGTTCCGGGACAGCATCTGCAGTATCAGGGCGAGCGGGCCCGTGAAGTCCTCCTGCCCCGCGCGCGTCCTGACCACTCCGCTCAGATGAAATACGGGATTGTCCATCAAGCCCCCCTACCGCCCGGCGAGCCTTGAAACGGCGATGTACGCCCCTTCCGTTATGAAAGACAGCTTCCTCATCGCGAAATCCCGCATCGCCCCTATCGTCGAATCGAGCATATTCGTGTAAATCAGCGCGATCAGAATAATGAAGCCGTAGCGCTCGACGCGCATGAGCTTCGCGTAAATCCTGTCGCTGAACAGGGAGAACAGCACCTTGGAACCGTCGAGCGGGGGGATCGGGAGGATGTTGAACACCGCCAGCGCCACGGACAGCGCCGCCGTGCGACCAATCAGCGCCTCGGCGATTTGCAGTGCCGTCCCCCCGTCCCGCGGCGCGAGCGCGTAAAACGCCCCGGCGACCGCAAAAAACACGGCGGCGAGCAGAATGTTGGACACAGGCCCCGCGAGGGCCGTTATCGCCATGCCGCGCTTGGGATTCTTGAAGCGTCGCATATCCACCGGCACGGGCTTTGCCCAGCCGAAACCGAAAACAGCCATCATTATAAGCCCGAAAATATCGATGTGGCGTATCGGATTGAGCGTGAGCCTACCCATGGCTTTCGCCGTGCCGTCCCCCAACCTGTACGCGACAAATCCGTGCGCCGCCTCGTGAAAGGATATGCATATCAGCGCCGGGACGACGGAAATCAAAATATCCGCAAGCCTCTGCCAGTCGAGCCCTTGAATAAAGTTACGCACCCGCGCCGCCCCTCGCCGCGAACTCCAGAAACGCCGCGAGGCGGCGCTCCCCCTCTCCCGTCCGCGCGGAAAACGGTATGATTTCCGTGTCGCCGAGCTCAAGGCTCTCGCGGATCGTGTCCAATTTAGCTTGCAGTTCCGAGTTTTTCACCTTGTCCCGCTTGTTCGCCGCGACGACGACGGGCGAGCCCGTTTCCCTGAACCAGCCCGCCATTGTCACATCCTCCGCCGTGGGCCGGTGGCGGCAGTCCACGATGAACACGCCGAGTGAGAACTCCATATTCGCGAAAAAATACTCCATCAGCCGGGACCACCGCGCCTTTTCCTCCCGCGCGACCTGCGCGTAGCCATATCCCGGCAAATCCACGAAATACGCCCTGCCGTCTATTTTGAAGTAGTTGACGTGCGCCGTCCTGCCCGGCTTCGCGCCGACGCGCGCGAAGCCCTCCCGCCCCAATACGCGGTTTATGACGGAGGATTTGCCTACGTTCGATTTGCCCGAAAACACGATCTTCGGCAGCGCGTCGCGTATGAGCGCGTCCGGCGCCGCCGCCGACTTGACAAACTCCGCTTTTTGCAGATTCAGCGCCATTCCATTACCGCCTGACGCGCGGCGGCGTCTGAGCCGGGATGTCCGTCAGGTTTATAACCGCCAGCTCCGTCTGCGGCGGGAACGCGTCCGCCGGAGGCGCTTTTCGGCGCGCCCCCAATCCCGGTGCCGTGATTTTCGAAAAATCCAGCGCGGCGCCGAGAACCGTGTCGATATTTTTCGCCGTCACGAACGTGAGCGCGCGGCGGACGGTCTGATCTATTTCCTCAAGGTCGGCTTCGTTGCTGTCGGGGATTATGACCGTTTTCGCGCCGGCGCGCAACGCCGCCATCGTCTTCTCTTTCAGCCCGCCTATGCGCAGTACGCGCCCGCGCAGTGTGATCTCCCCCGTCATCGTGACGCCGGGGCGCACGGGCGCGCCGGACAGCGCGGATATGACCGCCACCGCCATCGTAATGCCCGCCGAGGGGCCGTCCTTTTCTATGCCGCCGCCCGGAAAATGTATGTGCAGATCATTCTTCCTGTAAAAATCGGGCGCGATCCCCAGCCGCTCCGCGCGGCTTCTGATGTATGACACGGCGGCCTCCGCCGACTCTTTCATCGTCGCCCCGAGGTTGCCGGTGAGCTTCAGCATTCCCTTCCCCGGCAGCACGTTCACCTCGACGTCGAGCGTCGTGCCTCCCGCCTCCGTCCACGCAAGACCGCGCACGACTCCGATTTCCCCGTCTATGTCCGCTTCCGGCACGTGGCGGCGCGGGCCGAGCAACCCGTTCAGCTCATCCGGCGTCACGGACACTCCCTTCGCCTCGCCCTTTGCTATTTTCGCCGCCGCCTTGCGGCACACGGAGGCAATGCTCCGCTCCGCCTGGCGCACCCCGGATTCCTGCGTCCAGCCCGCTATGAGCCCAAGCATCGCCTCGTCCGTGAATTTGAGCTGCCCGGCTTTCAGCCCGTGCTTTTTGCGCTGTTTCGGCAGAAGATGGCGCTTCGCTATTTCGAGCTTTTCCGTGTCGGTATAGCTCGACATCTCTATGACCTCCATGCGGTCAAGCAGAGGGCGCGGAATCGTGGACGACGAATTTGCCGTAGTTATGAACATCGCGTCGGAGAGGTCGAACGGCAGCTCCACGTAGTGATCCCGGAACGCGTGGTTCTGTTCCGGGTCGAGCGCCTCAAGCAGCGCCGCCGCCGGATCTCCCCGGTAGTCGCTTCCGAGCTTGTCGATCTCATCGAGCAGCATCAGCGGGTTGCGTGTGCCGGCGCGGTTCACGGCGTCGATTATGCGCCCCGGCATGGAGCCGATGTACGTCTTGCGGTGCCCGCGTATCTCCGCCTCGTCGTGCACGCCGCCGAGGGAGAGCCGCGCGAGCTTGCGGTTCAGCGCGCGCGCCACGGAAATGGCGACGGACGTTTTGCCGACGCCCGGCGGGCCGAGCAGACAGATTATAGTCCCCCGGTGGTCGGGCTTGATCTGCTTCACGGCGAGAAACTCGATTATGCGCTCCTTGACCTTTTCCAGCCCGAAATGATCGTCGTTCAATATCTTGATCGCGGCGTTTATGTCGCGGCGCTCCGCCGTCGTTCGGTTCCACGGGAGTCCGAGGCACAGATCGAGATATGTGCTGATTACGCCCGATTCCGCCGAGGCGAAATGCTGTTTTTCGAGGCGGTCAACCTCTTTGTTGAGCTTCTCCACGACCTCGGCCGGAGCGCGGAGTTTCAGGATCCGTTCCCGGTATTCCGATATTTCGTCGTCGGCGTCGCGCTCCTCCCCGAGCGCGGACTGTATGGCGTGCATTCGCTCTCGAAGTATATGCTCGCGCTGCTGACCTTCAATGCGCGCGCGGAGACTGCCCTCTATCTCCATCTCCACGTCGTGGATCTCTATCTCTTGCGCGAGAAGCTCGCACACGAGCTCAATCCGCTTCCCGTGCCGCAGGGCTTCCAGAACCGGCTGTTTCTGCTCGTGCCGCAGGAACATATACTGCGCGATGTAGTCCGCCGCCTTGCCGACGTCCGTCATCCCGAAAAGCGGGAACACGCTGTCGTGCGGCACGGCGTTCGCCAGCGACGCGTATGTGTCGAACATTCCAACGGCGCGGCGCAGCAACGCCTCAAGCCTCGCGGTCTTCCGGGGCGGCTTCTCCTGTATCGTCTCCGCCTCCGCGAGGTAGTAGCCGAGCCCGCTCTCCGAGCCGCGCAGACGCGCGCGCGCGACGCCCTCCACGAGCGCCTTCACCCCGCCCCCGGGTATCTTCAGGATCTGCTTGACCTGGCATATCGTGCCGATTTCGTACAAATCCTCCGGGCGCGGCGACTCTTTCATAATGTCGCGCTGCGTTATGAGCATGACGCGGCGACCGTACTCCCCCGCCGCGTCAAGCGCTGCGGCGGATGTGTCGCGCTCAACGTCAAAGTTCAGCAGCATCCCCGGAAACACGCACATCCCCCGCAACGCCAAAAGCGGCAGTTTTTCGTATTTCCGCCGCGCCGTATCCGTAGGAAGCTTGTCGTCTTGCATTGTGACCAGTCCTTATTACGTTACTTACGAAATATTCATCACGTCCCGGCTGATCTGCGGCTTCGGGCGCCGGGAAATCCTCGGCTGTTCCTTCCCGAGTACGCAGTCCCCCGTGATTATAACCTTCTCCGCCCGGCTGTCGGACGGTATGTCGTACATCAATTGCATCATTACGCTCTCCATGACGCCGCGCAGGCCGCGCGCTCCGACGTCGAGCTCCAGCGCCTTGTCGGCGATGGCTTCAAGCGCCCCGTCTTGAAATTCCAGCGCGACGCCATCGTACCCCATGAGCGTTTGATACTGGAGCGTCAGCGAATTCCTCGGCTCTCTGAGTATGCGGATCAGGTCGTCCCGCGTGAGGGAGTCGAGCGACGTGACTATCGGCATACGCCCAACGAGCTCCGGGATAAGCCCGTATTTCAAAAGGTCGTGCGGGCGTATTTCCTTCAAAACCTCCCCGGCGCGGCGTTCCTTCCTGCTCGTGATCTTCGCGCCGAAGCCTATGCTCCGCCTGTCGAGCCTGTTTTCTATTATCCTCTCTATGCCGTCGAAAGCGCCGCCGCATATGAACAGAATGTTCGTCGTATCCACGCTTATGAACTCCTGGTGCGGGTGCTTGCGCCCGCCGTGCGGCGGCACGTTCGCGACCGTGCCCTCTAATATCTTCAAAAGCGCCTGCTGCACGCCCTCTCCGGATACATCGCGCGTAATCGACGTGTTCTCGCTTTTGCGGGCGATCTTGTCTATTTCATCGACGTATATTATGCCGCACTGCGCGCGTTCCACGTCCAGATCGGCGGCGAGGAGCAGCCTCAGCAGGATGTTTTCGACATCATCCCCGACGTAGCCCGCCTCTGTCAGCGTCGTCGCGTCCGCTA
This sequence comes from Oscillospiraceae bacterium, assembly GCA_031279125.1. Lineage (GTDB taxonomy): Bacteria > Bacillota > Clostridia > Oscillospirales > Oscillospiraceae > JAIRRO01. The sequence goes on along the minus strand of JAITJC010000036.1, from coordinate 21,532 downwards.
TCGCGAACGGGACCTGGAGCGTCCTCGCGAGCGTCTGCGCAAGCATCGTCTTCCCGCTGCCCGTCGGCCCGACGAGCAGGATGTTGCTCTTCTGCAGTTCCATATCGGAGGCGTGCTGCCTGTGCGATATGCGCTTGTAGTGGTTGTACACGGCGACGGACAGCGCGATTTTCGCTGCGTCCTGCCCTATCACGTATTCGTCGAGCGCGGCGCGTATATCCGCCGGCCTCGGCGGGCTCCCTATCGGCGCGCGCGCGCGCCGACGCGGACCGTACCCCTCCGCCGGCTCCACGCCCATCTGGTTCACGCAGGCGGATATGCACTCGTTACAGATGCAGACATCGCCCTGCCCAACGAGCAGACGCTCGACCTGATCCTGCCGCTTGCCGCAAAATCCGCACCTCAAAAGCTTGTCGTTATTGTTTCTTGCCAACTGAAATCCCCCGATTTACGCTTGCCGCCGCCGCGCGGTCTATGCGCTTTTGTAGATTATCTTGTCGATAAGCCCAAAGTCCTTCGCTTCCTCGGCTGTCATATAGTTGTCGCGCTCGGAAGCGTCGCGCACCTCCTCCACGGTTTTGCCCGTGTTTTCCGCGATGATCCTGTTCAGGCGGCTTTTGACCTTCAAAATATTCTCGGCGTGAATCTGAATGTCGGTCGCCTGCCCCTGGAAGCCGCCGGAGGGCTGGTGGATCAGAATCTCCGCGTTCGGAAGCGCTATGCGCTTGCCCTTGGTGCCCGCCGCCAACAGGAACGCGCCCATGCTCGCCGCCATGCCTATGCAGAGCGTGGACACGTCCGGCTTGATATACCGCATCGTGTCGTAAATCGCGAGGCCCGCCGTGACGGAGCCCCCGGGCGAGTTGATGTAAAAAAGCACGTCCTTGTCCGGATCCTGCGACTCCAAGAACAGCAGCTGCGCGACGACGAGGCTCGCCGTCGTGTTGTTCACCTCCTCGCCGAGGAAGACGATTCTGTCGTTGAGCAGACGGGAGAAAATATCGTAAGAACGCTCCCCCCTCGGCGTCTGCTCCACTACGTACGGTACAAGACTCATTCTGAAACACTCCTTATGGTTTATTTTACTTTCCAAATAATATCCGCGCCCGGCGAAAAATATACGCCGCGCGGCTATTCGGCGCTCTTGTCCTCCGCCGGTTTCGCGGCGCGCGCGCGCTTCGGCTTAGCGGGTGCCGCCTCTTCCCCGCCGCCGCCCTCAGGGGGCTTCTCCGCCGCGGCGTCCTTCACGGATTTGCGTGTCGTCTTTTTCGCGGGGGCGGCGCTCTCCTTCTTTTCGGGCTCTTTCTTTTCAGGCTCTTTCTTTTCGGTTTTCTTCTTTCCCGGCTCTTTGTCTTTCACGGCACCGCCGCCGATTTCGACCTCCGCGACCGGTTCCGCCGCAGCTTCCGCTTTGGGCTTGGCGGGGGCGCGGCGGGCGCGCTTCGGCTTTGCCGCCTCCCCATCTTTCGGGGGGACTTCCTTTGAAGCCTCTTCGGCGACGGGCTCCGCGATCCCGCTGTCCACCACGAGCCTGACGGCGGCACGCAGCGCCGCCTCCCGCTTCGCCGTCTCCGCGTCCACGGACTTCTTCACGGTATCGATGTCCACGCCGTAGCGCGCCGCCGCGCCGACGTAAAATTCCTCTATCTGCTCCTCCGCCGGCTCGATGCCCTCTTTTTCCGCGATTTTTTCAAGCGCGAGCGATACCTTGACCTGCTTTTCCGCGCGGGGGCGCATATCGCGGCGGTAATCCGCGAGCGTCATGCCGGACATTTTGAGATACGTCTCCGGATCGAGCCCGTACTGCGAGAGCTGCGACTGCATGTTTTTCACGGAGCTGTCTATATTCTCCTCGAACATATCCTCCGGGATCTCTCCCGTGACCGTCTCCGCGAGCGCGTCGAGCAGGGCGTTCTCAAACCATTCGTCCGCATCCTTCCGGCGCGCGTCCTCGAATTTTTTCCGGATATCCGCGCGGTACTCGGCTATCGTGTCGAATTCCGATACGTCCTTCGCGAACTCGTCGTCCGCCTCCGGCAGGATTTTCGCGCGGACCTCGTGAAGCGTCACTCGGAACACGGCGGGGCGCCCCGCAAGCCGCTTTTCGTCATAATTTTCGGGGAAACTCACGTCGATGTCTCGCGTTTCGCCCGCCGTCATGCCGTGGAGCTTTTCCTCAAAGCCCGGTATAAAGGCGCCGGAACCGAGCTCAAGCTCGTAGTTCTCGGCGGTGCCGCCGTCAAACGGCTTCCCGTCGATCGTCCCGGAATAATCTATCGTCACCGTGTCGCCGTTCACGGCCGGGCGCGCCACCGTCTCGCGGCTCGCGTTGCGCAGGCGGAGCGCCTCGATCTCAGAGTCCACGGCGCTCTCCGGCACGTCGGAGGACGGTCTGACGGCGCGGAGCCCTTTGTACTCCCCGATTTCCACCTCCGGGTATACCGAGACGTCAAACGTCACCGTGACGGACTTGTCGTCATTCACGCTCACCTCTCCGAGTCTCGGATAGCCAACGGTGCGCAGCGCCTTTTCCTTCACGCCGAATTCGAGCGCCGCCGGCAGAAGCTCGTCCAGGGCTTCGCTCCGGAACACGGACGCGCCGTAGAGGTTCTCGATTATTTTCCTCGGCGCCTTCCCCGGACGAAAGCCGGGGACGGAGATTTTCCCTCTCGTTCTCCTGTACACGTTCTCTACCGCGCCGTTGAAAACATCGGCTTCGATTTCCACCGTGAGCCCGGCTGCGCTCTTCTCTTTTTTCTCAAATGCAGTAATGTTCACTTCGTTTTTTCCTCCCGATTCGCCTTTATAGGCCAACATGTCTGCGAGTATATCACACCCGTTGCATAAATGTAAAGCAAACCGCTTACTGTCTCCCTATATGGCGTTGCCCTGCAACGCGGAGAGGTCCACCGCGAATTCCTCGTCGCCGGAGGGCGTTATGCCGTGGTATTCAGTATCCACGTCACGGTAACGCGCAAGGCCGCTGCCGGCCGGAACGAGCTTGCCGATTATCACGTTCTCCTTCAGCCCCGCGAGCTTGTCTACCTTCCCGCGGATGGCCGCTTCCGTAAGCACTTTCGTCGTCTCTTGGAAGCTCGCCGCGGAGAGGAAGGAATCCGTCGCCAGAGAGGCCTTCGTGATCCCCATCAGGACGCGCGTGGATGAAGCCGGGCGCAGCTCGCCGCCGTCCTCTCGCGTTTCCCCTGCCGCCGCGCGTTCCGCCACTATTCTGTTCTCGCGCCGGAACTCCATAATGTCCGCATTCGTTCCGGGCAGGAGCGACGTGTCCCCGCCGTCCTCAATGCGCACCTTGCGCATCATCTGTCGCAGTATCACCTCTATATGCTTGTCGTTGATGTCGATCGCCTGCTGGCGGTACACCTTCTGAACCTCGCTTATGAGGTACATCCGGGCGTCCTCCTTGCCGCGTATGCGCAAAACGTCGTGCACGTTCAGCGCGCCGTCCGTCAGGCGCTCCCCTTTTTTCACCGTGTCGCCGGATTTTACGCGGAGCCCCGCCGAGTACGGGGTCTGGTACACCCGCGTGTCTCCGTCCTCCGGGTTTATTACCGTAATGGCCGCCACGGCGTTCTTGCGCGTCTCTTCTATCGTCACCTCGCCGTCCGTTTCGGAGAGGATGGACACCTTTTTCGGGCGGCGCGCCTCGAACAATTCCTCGACGCGCGGGAGACCCTGCGTTATATCGTCGCCGGCGACGCCGCCCGTATGGAATGTCCTCATCGTGAGTTGCGTTCCGGGCTCGCCTATCGACTGCGCAGCTATCACGCCCACAGCCTCGCCTATCGAAACCGTGTCGCCCGTGGCAAGGTTGATCCCGTAGCACCTCGCGCACACGCCGCTTTCGGATTCGCACTCTATGACCGTGCGCACCTTCACGGATTTGACGCCGAGCGATTCCAGCGTGTCCCCGTCCGCCGTCGTCAGCATCCGATCCCTCGCGAACAAAACCTCGCCCGTCCGTGGATCCGCGATGTCCTCCGCCGGATAGCGCCCGTGGATCGCCTCACCGAGCGTCTTTATGACGGCGCCGCTGTCGTCCGTCTCGGCGGCGATTTCTATGCCCTCGCGCGTGCCGCAGTCGTGCTCCCGGATTATGACGTCCTGCGAGACGTCAACAAGGCGGCGCGTCAGATATCCGGAGTCCGCCGTTTTGAGCGCCGTGTCGGTGAGCCCCTTCCGCGCCCCGCGCGAGGATATGAAGTATTCCAGCACCGTCAGCCCTTCGCGGTAGTTCGATTTTATGGGTATTTCTATCGTCGCGCCCACCGTGTTCATGACGAGCCCGCGCATCGCGGCGAGCTGGCGGAAGTTGCTCATGCTGCCGCGCGCGCCGGAACTCACCATTACATATACGGGGTTGTATTCGTCGAGAGCCTCCGCCATCGCGTCGGTGACGTCCTTCGTCGTCTTTTCCCATTCGCGCACGGCGAGGCGGTAGCGCTCCTCATTCGTTATGAAGCCGCGTTTGAACTGCCGCTCTATGTCCACAACGCGCCGCTCCGTTTCGGCGATCATCCCGCCCTTTGTCTCCGGCACCGTGATATCGGAGATGGAGACCGTTATGGCGCCGCGCGTGGAATACTTGAAGCCGAGCGCTTTTATGCTGTCCAAAAGCTCCGCGGACTCCGTGAAACCGTGCTTGGATATGCACGCCTTTACTATTTTCTCAAGCTCTTTCTGACCCGTGCGGAAGCTTATTTCGTAATCGAACATATGCTCCGGGTCGTCCCTGTCCACGAAGCCGAGATCCTGCGGTATGGGCTCGTTGAATATTATCCTGCCGACGGTCGTCTCGATTGTTCTGGAAATATACGCGCCGTTTATCCTGCGCGTGACGCGCACTTTTATCGGGGCGTGAAGCTGTACGTCCCCGTTCTGGTACGCCATAAGCGCCTCTTCGGGCGTCGAAAACGCCTTTATGATATAATTCCCGTCCTCGTCGAGCGCGTTTTCCTCCGGGCGCTCATACGTAAGGTAATACGAGCCGATGACCATATCCTTCGTCGGCACGGTGACGGGCTGGCCGTCCTTCGGGTGCAGAAGGTTGTTGACGGAGAGCATAAGTATGCGCGCTTCCGCCTGTGCCTCCGCCGACAGCGGGACGTGGATTGCCATCTGGTCCCCGTCGAAGTCGGCGTTGTACGCCGAGCAGACAAGCGGGTGCAGCTTCAGCGCGCGCCCCTCCACGAGTATCGGCTCGAACGCCTGGATGCCGAGCCTGTGCAGCGTCGGGGCGCGGTTGAGCAGCACCGGATGCTCCTTGATGATCGTTTCAAGCGCGTCCCAGACCTCCGTCAGCCCGCGATCCACCATCTTTTTCGCCGACCTTATATTGTTGGACATGCCGTCCGCTACGAGCTTTTTCATTATGAACGGGCGGAACAGCTCTATCGCCATCTCCTTCGGCACCCCGCACTGATACAGCTTCAAATCCGGCCCGACGACGATGACGGAGCGCCCGGAATAGTCCACGCGCTTGCCGAGCAGGTTCTGGCGGAAACGCCCCTGCTTGCCCTTCAGCATATCGGACAGCGATTTCAGCGCGCGGGAATTCGCGCCCGTCACCGCCTTGCCGCGCCTGCCGTTGTCTATGAGCGCGTCCACCGCCTCTTGGAGCATTCGCTTTTCGTTGCGCACGATTATGTCCGGCGCGCTCAGCGAAATGAGCCTTTTCAGGCGGTTGTTGCGGTTTACGACGCGGCGGTACAGGTCGTTCAGGTCGCTTGTCGCGAACCTGCCGCCGTCGAGCTGCACCATCGGGCGTATATCCGGGGGGATAACGGGCAGAATGTCGATTATCATCCACGCCGGGTCGTTTCCGGAGAGACGGAAGGACTCCACTACCTCAAGCCTTTTTATGAGCTTCACCTTTTTCTGACCGGCGGCGCGAGCCGCCTCTCCGCGAAGCTGCGCCGAAAAGCGCTCCAGACGCGCTTCGCGCGGGTTCTTCCGCGTTTCTATCACCTCAAGAAGCTGGTTCGGGCATTTCGGCTGGTTCGGGCATTCCCGGCATGCCTCGGAGACGCACAGCGTGTCCGTGTCGGGGACGGGCGCGTATCCGTCGTCGTCCTCCTCGCGGAGAAGCCTGCTGAGCTGCTCTGAAAATCGTTCGCAGTCCACCTCGCGCAACAGCTTACGGATAGTCTCCGCGCCCATGCCGGCTTCGATCTCATCCTCGAACTTTTCCCGCGAATCGCGGTATTCCTTTTCGGACAGCACCTGATATTTGTGCAAGTGCGTAAGCGAGGGGTCGCCGGGATCCGTCACGATGTATGACGCGAAGTACAACACCTTTTCAAGCACGCGCGGCGTGAGGTCGAGCAGGAGTCCCATTCGCGACGGTATGCCCTTGAAATACCAGATGTGCGAGACGGGCGCCGCGAGCTCAATGTGCCCCATGCGCTCGCGCCTGACCTCTTTCTTCGTGACCTCGACGCCGCAACGGTCGCATATTTTGCCCTTCCAGCGTATCTTCTTATACTTCCCGCAGTTGCATTCCCAGTCTTTCGTGGGCCCAAAGATTTTTTCGCAGAAAAGCCCGTCGCGCTCCGGTTTCAGCGAGCGGTAGTTTATCGTCTCCGGCTTTTTTACCTCCCCGTGCGACCACCCGCGTATCATCTCCGGGGACGCCAGTCCAATCTGAATGGATTCAAACGGTGTGAAACTCATATCTCAGTCCTCCTAATCAAGGCCGATTTCATCGCCATCGCCGCTGCCGCCGTCGTCGCTGTCGTCGAGCCCGAGGTCGTCCCTCACTTCTATTTCCTTGATGGAAAAGCCGCTCGCGGTGAATTCACTGCTACTGCGGCTGTATTCCTCCTCGTCGCGCATGATGTCGTGGAAATCGAACGTCCCTTCCGACTCGTCGTTTTTCAGCGTTATCTCGCTGCCGTGCTCGTCGAGCACGCGCATATTAAGGCACAGCGACTGCAGTTCCTTCACAAGCACTTTGAACGATTCCGGCACGCCGGGGTTCGGGATGTTGCGGCCTTTTACGATAGCTTCGTATGTCCTCACGCGGCCTATCGTGTCGTCCGATTTCACCGTCAATATCTCCTGAAGCGTATACGCCGCGCCGTACGCCTCAAGCGCCCAGACCTCCATTTCCCCGAACCTCTGCCCGCCGAACTGCGCCTTCCCGCCGAGCGGCTGCTGCGTGACAAGGGAGTACGGACCGGTACTGCGCGCGTGTATCTTGTCGTCCACGAGATGGTGGAGCTTCAGGAAGTAGACGTAACCGACCGTGACGGGGCTGTCGAACGGTTCCCCCGTGCGGCCGTCGTACAGGATGCTCTTGCCGTCCTCCCCCAGCCCCGCGAGCTTCAGCGTTTCCCAAATATCGCGCTCCGTCGCCCCGTTGAATATGGGCGTGGCGACCTTCCAGCCGAGTGTTTTGGCGGCATAGCCGAGATGCACCTCCAAAACCTGTCCGATGTTCATGCGCCCCGGAACGCCGAGGGGGTTGAGCACGATGTCGAGCGGCGTGCCGTCCGGCAGGTACGGCATATCCTCCTGCGGCATTATGCGCGATACTACGCCCTTGTTGCCGTGGCGCCCCGACATCTTGTCGCCCACGCTTATCTTGCGTTTCTGCGCGATATAGCAACGCACGACCATATTGACACCGGGGTTCATCTCGTCCCCGTTTTCGCGCTTGAAAACGCGCACACCCACGACGATCCCGCTCTCGCCGTGCGGCACCTTCAGCGACGTATCGCGCACCTCGCGCGCTTTTTCGCCGAATATCGCGCGAAGCAAACGCTCTTCCGCCGTGAGGTCGGTTTCGCCCTTCGGCGTGACCTTCCCCACGAGGATGTCGCCCGCGCGCACCTCCGCGCCGACGTAGATAATCCCGCGTTCGTCGAGGTAGCGCAGCGCGTCCTCCCCGACGCCGGGTATATCGCGCGTTATCTCCTCAGCGCCGAGCTTCGTGTCCCGCGCGTCCGCCTCGTGCTCTTCTATGTGGATGGACGTGAACACGTCGTCATACGCCAGGCGCTCGCTTATCAGTATGGCGTCCTCGTAGTTATAGCCCTCCCACGCCATAAACCCGACGAGAATATTTTTTCCGAGGGCAAGCTCGCCGTTGCTCGTGGACGGTCCGTCGGCAAGTACGTCGCCCGCCGCGACGCGGTCGCGCACGTTCACTATCGGGCGCTGGTTCGCGCAGGTGCCGTTGTTCGAACGCGCGAATTTCGCCAGCGGATAGTCCTTCACGCGCCCGCCGTCATAGCTCACCTTTATATTCGTCGCGGACACCTCCGTCACGACGCCGTCGCCCTCGGCGAGCTTCACGACGGTGGAGTCGGCGGCGCACTTGTGCTCCACGCCCGTCGCGACGATCGGCGCCTCCGGCAGAAGCAGCGGCACCGCCTGCCGCTGCATATTCGCGCCCATTAGCGCGCGGTTGGCGTCGTCGTTCTCCAGAAACGGTATCATCGCCGTCGCGACGGACACCATCATCATCGGGGACACATCCACAAAATCGATGCGCTCGCGCTCGACGGCGACAATCTCGTCCCTGTGACGGCACGTTATGCGCTCGTTCACGAAGCGCCGGTTTTCGTCGAGCGGCTCCGTAGCCTGCGCCACGAAAAAATCGTCCTCGACATCGGCGGTGAGATACTCCACATCGTCCGTCACGACTCCCGTCGCCTTGTCCACGCGGCGGAACGGGGCGACTATGAACCCGTACTCGTTGACGCGCGCGTGACTCGCGAGATAGCTGATCAGTCCGATGTTCGGCCCCTCCGGCGTTTCGATGGGACACATGCGCCCATAGTGCGTGTAATGCACGTCGCGCACGTCAAAGCTCGCCCTCTCGCGGGAGAGCCCCCCCGGCCCCAACGCGGACAGGCGGCGCTTGTGCGTCAGCTCCGCGAGCGGATTCGTCTGATCCATAAACTGCGACAGCTGCGATGAGGCGAAAAACTCTTTGATCGCCGCCGACACGGGGCGCACGTTTATCAGCGTCTGCGGCGTGGCGATGTCGTCGGAGAGCGTCATTTTTTCGCGTATCATGCGCTCCATCCGTATAAAGCCGACGCGGAATTGATTTTGAAGCAGTTCCCCGACACTTCTCAGACGGCGGTTGCCGAGGTGGTCAATGTCGCTCGTCACGCCTATCCCGTGGGCGAGTCCGTTCAGATAGTTCACCGCCGCGAAAATATCGTCCGGTATAACGTGCCTCGGGATAAGCTCGTCGATCTTATCGGCTATCGCCTCGCGCAGGGTCTTCCCCCCCTTGTACCTCTCCAGAAGCTCTTTCAGCACGATGAACCTGACGCGCTCACGCACGCCGATCTCTTTCGGGTCGAAGCGCACAAAGCCTTCGAGCGGCACCATTCCGTTGGAGAATATCTTCACGTCCCGCCCCTCGGCGTCGATTACGGCGCTTATGACGCCGCGCGCGTCGAGCTCCAGCGCCCGCTCGCGCGTCAGCACCTCGCCCGCCTCCGCGAGGATTTCGCCCGTCATCGGATCCGTGACGGGCTGCGCGAGCTTTGCCCCGCTCAGTCGCTGCCACAGCGCGAGCTTCTTGTTGAACATATAGCGCCCGACCTTTGAGATGTCGTAACGCCGGGGATCGAAAAACATATTTCTCAGCAATGTCTGCGCGCTGTCCACCGTCGGCGGCTCCCCCGGCCGCAGACGCTTGTACATTTCAATGAGCGCGTCCTCGCGCGAGACGCAAGCGTCGCGTTCCAGCGTCGCCGCGATGCGCTCGTCCTCGCCGAAAATCGCCTTTATCTGCTCCGCCGTCTCCGCGCCGCCCTCCCCGCCCGGCATGGAGAGGTGCGAAACCACGTCGCTGCCGCGCTTTCCGACGGAGCGCAGCAGCCACGTCACCGGCAATTTGCGGTTCCTGTCGATCCGCACGAAAAACCCGTCGGACGCATCCGTTTCGTATTCCAGCCACGCGCCTCTGTATGGGATCAGCGTCGCGGAGAAAATCTCACCCGCCGTTTTGGTATCGATGTCGCGCTCGAAATACACGTTGGGCGAGCGTATAATCTGCGACACGACGACGCGCTCCGCGCCGTTTATTATAAATGTCCCGGCGGGCGTCATCACGGGGAAATCACCCATGAATATCTCTTGCTCTTTTATCTCCTCCGTCTCGCGATTGCGCAAACGTACGCTGACCCAGATCGGCGCGGCGTAGGTCACGTCGCGAGCCTTACACTCCTCCACGGAATACTTCGGCGCGTCGTCCATTCTGTAGTCGATAAACGTCAGCTCAAGGGTGCCCGTGTGGTCGGTGATCCCCGCCACGTCCCGGAACACCTCGCGCAGCCCGACGTCGAGGAACCATTTGTACGAATCCTTTTGAACCTCGAGAAGATTCGGCATCTCGCGAAGCTCCGGGCGCTTCGCGAAGCTCACCCGCTCTGTTTTGCCGTACATTACGCTGTTGGGCAATAATATCACTCCTTATGAATTGTCAGGATACGCGCGGAACAGTTGTCAAATACCGCCGACGTCTGTTGACTTTTGCCGCGCGTCTGCGGTATACTAATAGAATAAGCGCGGTATGCGCTTGACAGGCTTGATAGACTGGGTTTTTATCTGCCTCGCTCAAAGCACAGCAACTCAGTATACCAGCTTTTTTACGCTTGTCAAGAAAAAAATTTTCTAAGCCGTTATAATTTGCAATTTGCCGTCCTCGGCGGTTACGATTATCTGCCGTATTGAGCGCCCGAAACCCGCGATAATTTCCGAGGCTATGGCGTTTTCTATCTCTTTCTGAATGGCGCGGCGCAGATTGCGCGCCCCGTAAACCTCCGAGAAAGATTTTTTCGTGAGATAGTCGAGCGCCGCGTCGTCCCAGCTCAGGGCTATATGCTTTTCGCCCGTCGCGGCGCGCAGCTCGTCGAGCATGAGCCCCGCGATCTCCTTGAAATTTTCCTCCGTCAGCCGATTGAAGTACACGATCTCGTCCACGCGGTTTATAAACTCCGGGCGCAGGAAGTCTCGGAGCGCCTTTTCCGACTTCTCTTTGCCGCGCTCATCCCGCGATCGGGCGAAGCCTATGGCGTTTTCCTTTCTGTCGCTCCCGGCGTTCGTCGTCATAATTATGACGGTGTTCTCGAAGTTCACCGTGCGCCCGTGCGAGTCCGTCAGACGCCCGTCGTCAAGGATTTGCAGCAGGATGTTCAAAACGTCCGGATGCGCCTTTTCTATCTCGTCGAAAAGCACGACGCTGTACGGCTTGCGGCGTATCTTTTCCGTGAGCTGCCCCGCCTCGTCGTACCCCACATAGCCCGGCGGGGAACCTATGATCCGCGACACGGTGTGCTTTTCCATAAACTCCGACATATCGAAGCGTATGAGCGCCTCCGGGGAGTCGAACAGATCCTCCGCGAGCCTTTTCACCAGCTCCGTCTTTCCCACACCCGTCGAGCCGATGAATATGAATGACGACGGTTTGCGCTTGGGCGATATGCCGACGCGGTTGCGGCGTATTGCGGCGCACACAAGGTCAACCGCCTCATCCTGCCCGATTATGCGCTTTTTCAGGCGCCCGTCGAGTCCGTTGAGTCTCTCCAACTCATCGGCGCGTATATTGGCCGCCGGAATCTTCGTCCACTGCTCTATGACGCGGGCGAGCGCGTCCACCGTAAGCTCCGGCGGGCCGTCGCGCTCCAGCTCCTCCAGTTCCCCCGCGATTTGCATCTCGCGGGTTCGTATGATCGCCAGGCGCTCGTAATAATCCCCGCCGGGGGCCGCCAAAAGCGCTTCGCGCTCCCTTCGGAGATCGTCGCTCTCTCTGCGGTATCTGCTCGCGCTGACAATCGCCCCGCTTCGGAGGTTCATATCGGAACATGCCTCGTCTATGAGGTCTATCGCCTTGTCCGGCAGGAACCTGTCGGTTATGTACCTCTCGGCGAGTATTACGGCGCGCTCCGCCATCTCGTCCGTCACGACAACGCCGTGATAGTCCTCGTAATAATGCTTTATCCCGCGCAGGATCTCAATCGTGTCCGCTATGGACGGCTCGTTCACGGTCACGGGCTGGAAGCGGCGTTCCAGCGCGGAATCCCTTTCGATATACCTGCGGTATTCGTTGAACGTCGTCGCGCCGATGACCTGAATCTCCCCGCGCGACAGCGCGGGCTTCAATATGTTCGCGGCGTTCATGCTCCCGTCCGAGTCGCCCGCCCCGACGAGACTGTGCACCTCGTCGATGACGAGAATGATGTTCCCGAGGGTTTTAATCTCCTCAATGAGTCCTTTCATGCGCCCCTCGAACTGTCCCCTGAACTGCGTGCCGGCGACAAGCGCCGTGAGGTCTAGCATATACACCTCTTTTTCCTGCAGCTTGTACGGCACCTCGCTGTCGGCTATGCGCTGCGCCAGCCCCTCCGCTATCGCCGTTTTCCCGACGCCCGGCTCGCCTATGAGGCACGGGTTGTTCTTCTGGCGGCGGTTGAGTATCTGCACGACGCGCTCCGTCTCGCTCTCGCGCCCCACCATGCGGTCGAGCTTGCCCTCCCGCGCGCGCCCCGTGAGCGAGATGCAGTAGCTCTCTAAGAATTTTTTGCGCTTGCTGCCGCCCCCGCCCTGCTGGGACTCGCCGCGCCACGGGCGCGGCGGCTGCTCCCCGCGCGGCGCCGTGTCGTTCGGTCCGGAATACAGCCTGTTGAGGAACGGGAATGCCGCCGTCTTGCCCTCGTCCGGCTCGCCCGGTTCCGAAAGCCCATCCGGCAAGCCGAGAGCCTCCGTCATCTCGTCCGTCACCATATCGATGTCGTCCTCCGATATTCCGACCCTGCGTATGATTTCGTGAAAGTATTTGACGTTCAGGTCGCGCGCGCATTTTAAGCACAGCCCCTCGTCCTTCGTCACGCCGTTTTCAAACTTGGTGATGAATATGACCGCCGCGTGCTTTTTGCATCTTGTGCAAAGTATTTGCTGTGTCGATTGCATTTTATTACCTCTTTTATATCCTGACTGTCAGTCTTCAAATTTCAAAGTCGAGCGCCGGGCGTCAGTTTCCTCTCCGCTTCATCACGGCTGAAAAGGTGAGGATGTAGCTGATGAGCGCCGCGCTCGTGAGCCCCACCGCCACGCCTATCATGGCCGAGGCATACAGGCGCGGTATCGACGGGAACATCATCAGCGCCGCGCACGCGACGACGAAAACGACCGTCGCCGTTTTGCCGAAGATGTTCGACGGCGGTATTTCCGCCCGCGCCAGTCTGTGCAGCACGAGCCCGCCCGCGCCCATCAGCAGCTCTTTCGTCGCGACGGCGGCTATCGCCCACGCGGGGACGAGTCCGTCCACCGTAATGCAGGCGAGCGCCGCCGCCGTCATGAGCTTGTCCCCGAGCGGGTCGAGGACCTTCCCCAGGTTTGACGTCAGGGAAAACCTGCGCGCTATGAAGCCGTCGAGGAAATCCGTGGCCGCCGCGACGATATAAATCGATACAGCCCATGTCTTCACAATCCCCCTGTCCTCGAAATACGCGAACACAAAAACCGGCACGAGGCATATCCTGAAGCCCGACAGCAGATTCGGCAGAGTTTTCAGCTTCATGCTCAAATCCCCAGCGCATCGGCAATTATGTTGTGATCTACAATATACCGCAACAGCTTGGTTTTTTCTATAGTCCCCGCCGTCACGAGCCCGAAATATCTCAAAACGGCCGCGGCGAACAGGATGACAAGCGCGCCGCGCAGCAACCCCGCGGCGAGTCCCGCCAGAGCGTCCAGCTGCCGCAGCCCGGGCAGGGAAAACACGAAATTCATAAGATTCCCCGCCACGGCGAACACGATCGACAGCAGTATGAACGCCGCCGCGAACACCGCGACGCGCGCTAACGCCTTGCACAGCTTATCCGTAATCATCGAGCCGAGCGCGTAACCCGCCTCTTCGCTCTCCGTTTTTATCGCCCCGGCTATCTTTTCAGCCGCCGATTTGAAAAATCCGAGCTTCCGCAACGTCAGCAGCGTCAGCCCGCGCGCCGTCGTCACGTCATACTCTTCCTCGTCCGGCAGAGGCGCCTCTTCCTCCGCGTCCCCGCCGGTCTCCTGCGGGCTGAGTATGCTCTGCAGCTTGCCGTCCACAAGGCCGCCGACGAACGGGCGCAGCACGCCCGTGAATTCCCCGGAAAACGCCTCCGACGCGGCGTTCGCCAAAAAGAGCGATAAAATCAGCGCGAGAAATCCCGCCGCGCCGCGCACGAGCCCGGCGCGAAACCCCCGGTACGCGCAAAGCGCCGCGAACGCAATGATTACAAGGTCTATAATAATTCCGCTCACCGCGCGATCACCCCTTTTTGCTCTTAATCAATAAGCCGCCGGATCCGGCGAAAATCCTGCCCTCTCCCTCACCCCACGCCCCGGCACCCGTTTTCCCTCTCGGGAATGCGCATGACGCGCCGGATGCGTCCGGATACGAAGCCACGAGCCTCAGCTCCCTGTCGTACAGGCTAAGCCCGTCGCTTCTCAGGACGGCCGCGCGGTCGCCCGCCGCCGAAAGCCACACGAGCCCGCGCGACGTTTCGATCCTGCCGAGCTCCGCGCCGCGCTCATCCATGCTCACAAGCTCCCCTCCGCCGTCCGCGCGAGAGAGGTGCATGACAATGAAGGCGTCGCCGCAGGCATATCCGTCGAGCTCCCGCCCCGTGAAATCGCGGATAACCTTCCCCTCCCCGTTTTCCGATACGGCGATTAGCGCCCCGTCCGCGCGCGCGATGAGCGTCCCCGACGCCATATACGCAAGCTCCAATATCGCGCCGTCCCGGTGGACATACTCCCCGCGCGGCTCCGTCGAGCCGCTGTCAAGCAGAACTATCCTGCCGCCGCGCGCGGTCAGCGTGAGCGCGGCAAAGCTCTTGCCCGACCGGGACACCGCCGCGCCGAGCGCCGGTCCCTCCCCCGAAAACCAGTCGTATATCTTTTCCGGCACCCCGCCGCTCAGTCTGAAAAACTCCACGCGCCCCTTGTACTCCCCCGCCCCGCGCGTCGTCACCGCGAATACGCCGCCGCGCCCGACGGCGCAGGACACTATCTCGCTTTCAAGCGTCAGGGGCACCGTGATTCCGGAGCGCCCCGCCGCGCGCGCGCTCTTTCCGCCGGAGTCATACACAACGGCGAGCATCCCGCCCGGCGCCGCCGCTATCGCGGGATTCGCCATCGCGAAGCTCTCTCTGTACATCTCCTCGCCCACGCCGTCGTACACCGCCGCGCCGGACGGCCCCGCCGACACAACGGCATCCCCGATATCCGCGAAAATATCGTCGAAGCCGTCCTCGAACGCGAAAACCGCCTCCCGGCCCCCCGCGGCGAGCGACGCCCACGCGCGGGAGAATCCCGCCGCCGAAAGTTCCCCGCCGACGACATACGCCAAAGCCGCCGCCGACGCCGCGGCAAAGATGAGAACCGCCGAAAACACGGCGCCCGCCGACGGCATACGCGCCGGCTTCGCGCGCGGTTTTCCCGCGCTTCTCACATCGTATTCAGCTTCCGCGCCGCCAATAACGCCCATAATAACATTACCCGTCCGCCGTACCCGGCCTGTATTGCAGGATATTACGTCGGTTATCATATCACATTTTAAGAAAAAAAGATACTGAAATATTTATGAACGGGCAAAAGACCGAAAGGCGCGGTCATAACGCGCTTGTTTCGCCGAAACGAACCGGGGGCGGGTCATTCCTGACCCGCCCCCGAGATTCTCAATCCATTACCGGAAATACGCCGCATACGATTTCTCACGGGCGCGCATCGCGCGGCGCAGCGCCCCTATGAGTCCTCGTCCTTCCCTCGGCAGCAGCGCGAGCAGGACAGCCCCGAGCGTTGCCGCGTAGACGAGCATCAGCAGGTACGCCCCCGCGCCCCGCCGTCCCGTCACGGGCGCTGAGCCGAGCGGCGGGTATTCGTCGAATATCCACATCCCTTCGTCTTCGCTGAATATCCACGCTCCCAGCGGGACGCTGTCTTCCCCGATAAGCGTGAAGCTTCCGTCGTCCTCCGGTACGAGTGTTCCTATCGCGTGTCCGCTTTCGTCCACTATGGCGTAGTTTCCGTTCTCTGTATCAGAGTAACCCGCTCCGCCCGGTAACGTGATATCCGGCAGGGGGCCGCTCCCGCCTTCGCGCGGGAGTGTCGGTGTCACGTCTGCGTTGGGGGTGTTCCCGGTGTTGTCGCCGCCGGTTCCGCTGCCGTTCCCGTTCCCGGCGTCGGCGCCGCTGCCTGTGCCGTCTGTGCCGTCCCCGCCGCTGCCGTCGCCGCCGCTGCCGTTGCCGTCGCTGCCGTTGTTGTCTGTTCCACCGCCGCCGTTATTGTTGTTGTCGGTTCCGTCGCCGTCGCCGTTGTTGCCGGTTCCGTCGCCGTTGTTGTCGCCGTTTCCGTTGTTGTCATTGTTTCCGTTGTCGGTGCCGGGGTTGTTGGGCGGTATGTACACGGAGTTCCACCGCGCCCACAGCGTGGTGTCCGCTGTCACGGGCGTGTCCGCCGTGAACTGCGTCCCCCCTGTCTGCTCCGTGTACCAGCCGGCGAAGACGTAGCCCGCGCGTGTCGGGTTCCCGGGCATGTTTTCGTCGAGCGTCCCGTTGAGCGCGACGATTGTTCTGTGGTGGGTATCTTGTGTGCCGTTGTTGAGTAGGAAGGTAACCGTGCGTTTCGTCCCGCCGTTCGCGTTGTCGTCCGTTCCGTTCGGTATTCCGTCCCCGTCGATATCGGGGTCAGTGTCGTTGGGTATTCCGTCCCCGTCCACGTCGTCGTCAGTATCGTTGTCCTTGCCGTCGTTGTCTATATCGTCGTCCTCGTCGCTGTCAAGCCCGTCGCCGTCTATATCGTCGTCGGCGTTGTAACTTTTGTCCTTGTCGTCAGGGACGCCGTCGTTGTCGTCATCGTCATCGTCTTCGTTCTTTATACCGTCCCCGTCAATGTCGTCGTCTTCTTCGTTCGGTGTTCCGTCGCCGTCAATGTCGCCGCTTCCGCCGTTCGGGACGCCGTCGCCGTCCATGTCAAGGTCTTCGTTGTTCGGGATGCCGTCCCCGTCAATATCCGGGTCGGTGCCGTTCGGGATGCCGTCGCCGTCAACGTCGGGGTCGGTGCCGTTGGGTTCGCCGTCCCCGTCGATGTCGGGGTCCTCGCCGTTGTCAAGCCCGTCGCCATCGATGTCGTTGTCTTCTTCGTTCGGTGTTCCGTCGCCGTCCACGTCGTTAAATACGTACTCCCACGTCGCCGTGAGCGTGACGGAGGATACGCTGTCGTCGTCGGCGAGCGCAGAATACGGCGTTTCGCCGGTCACGTCCATATCCCCAAGCTTCCAGCCGATGAATTTGTTGTATCCTTTCACGGGGTTGCTCTCCGGTATGAGGCCCGCCGTCGTCCAGTTCACGCCGGCGAGGGCGGGGATAGTTGCTGCGCCGTCGGTCGTTTTGCCGCCGTCTAAGTTATAGCTGACGGTGTAGGTCTTCAGCGTCCAGCCGGCGTAGAGCGTCAGCGCGGGGGCGGCCGTGCCACCCACGGCGTTCGTGACGCCGTTGTTGACAGTCAGGGTGTCGGAATCGAAGTTCCACGCGGTTTCGCTATTTTCGGTCTTGTACCAGCCGGAAAAGTCGTAGCCTTGGCGCGTGGGAGCTGTCGGCGCGGTGAGTTTCCCGTCGTACTTGCCGGAGGTGCTGCCGGCGGGCATGTCGGCATAGGTGTAGTTGCCCGCCCCGCCGTAGTTCAGGTTGTACGTCACCGCGACAGTCTTGGGGCTCAGTTTGCCGTAGATGGTCGTGTTGGCGCTTATGGCTGTGCCGAAGTTAAACTCCGACGCGTATCCGCTTGTCGTGTACCATCCGTCGAAGGTATAGCCCAAAAGCGTGGGATTGTACTGCGTTTCGGGGCTCGCGGCATTGCCGCCCGGATAGACCTTCTGATCGGTTGGCTTAGTCGCCCCGGCGGGGTTCACGGCGAAGCTCACCGTATACGGCTCGCCGAGACCGACCACAACGGCGGGTTCGAGGGACGCGCCGGGCATCGCCGAGATCTTAAAAGAGGCCGCCGCCGCGCTATAGCCGCCCGCGAAACGCAGTCCGTCGTTTGACGAGGGGTTGGCGATTTCCAGATATGCCGTCTGTCCGTTGTTGACGTTCATTACCGAGAATACGCCGTTCGAGTCCGTGTAGATGCTACTGCCGATTTGCTCGGAATATTCCCGGTTCTCATAGACATCGACCCGCACGTTCCCGCGCGGCGTGTCGCCGCTGTCATATGAGCCACTGCGGTTCACGTCGTTGTAGACGAGGCCGCGGATGATGCCCGTGTGCAGTTCCGCGCCCACGGCACCGGAGACGGAGTTGACTTCGCTCACCCCGCCCGCGACTTTGTACTTCGCCGCGTAGATGTTCTTCTTGCCCGCGAAGGCCGCGAGCTTTTCTATGGGCGTGGACGCGGCGGCGACATTGCCGTCGCTGTCGAGCAGGTCAAGCCCGAAGGTGAACGACATGTCGGCGTTGGCCGCGACCGAGGTGGCGGCGATGCGCACGGTCTTGATGGATCTTTTGTCGTCGACATTGTCCCACGTCTTGAAGCTCGTCAGATCAGAGCCATCGGAGGTGTCCGGGATATACTGGCTGGAATACCGCACATCGCCGCTGAAGCCCGCAGGGACGCTCACTGCGGAATTGATTGCGGTGTTGTACTCGAATGCCGCGCCGATGGTGTCCCCGCCCCAATCTGCAGTGGCCGCCGCGGTCGTCGGGATGGGGATGTGTACGGCGAACTCACCCGAGGCGTTGCCGTTGTTGTTGCGCACGCGCGCTTGGTAGGTGATCTTCCCGTACTGGTTCAGGGCGAAGATGTTGTTCCCTTCGTAGTTAATGAAGCCGGAGTCGTAGTCGTTGTCCTCGCCGTCAACGTCGATGACGAGACGCGCGGCGGTGGCGACCGTGAAGTCCGTCCGCTGCTCGATGGCGAAGCTCACGCGGTTATCGCCCGTGCCGTAGTATTTGTCCGTGTCGCCCTCGCCCGCGACGTTGTAGGTGTTGAGGTTGTTCCAGTACGCGAAACTGCCGGAACGAACCACGTATGGGCTGGATTGTCCCTCCTCGCGCAGAGGACGGACGAAGATCAGATCGCTCGAGTTCAGGGTCTGTGCCGTGGCAGTGCTCTTGACCGTGAAGTCGTAATCCACGAGAAAATTTATCGAGCTAAGGGTCATCCCCGCAACCCGCGCGCTCGGCACGGATATGCGCCACACGCGGCTGCCCGTGTTGTCCTGCCTTTCTTGAACCGTCACATCCAGGGATGTGGTCTGTCCATTTGCCAGCTGCCTGACGCCTATGGTACTCGAATTGATGTTCAGCACTCCGGCCTCGCGCAGGAATATCTCAAAGCCCCTGTGGTAGTACAGGCCGCCCGCGTTGTTTGCGCTGGTACTCAGGGGCAAAGAGTCGGAGTTACTCAGTTCGACCCGGTAGCTGACGCTCCTCGACTCGCCTGCGGTGACGCTCGCGGTCGAGCCAGACCCGCCCGTCATGCTGGCGCGGGTGATCATGAACCGCACTCCCCCTTCCTGCGTGACGTTCGTCGTGAAGCTCCGGGCGCCAGGCCAGCTATTGCCATCGCCGGGGATACCGCCGTTGTTGACGCTGATATCCACCGCGAAGGATGAGACATATCCTTTGAAGCGACCATATACGCCAAGCGGCGCCCTGGGGTCTTGCGCGTAAGTGGAGCTGCCGTAGCTTCCGGGGAATACCGACCGGTATTCAAGCGACGCGATGCCGACAGTATCATCCGAAATATCTTGATTGGCAAGGATGAAATCACTATACGTTATGCCGTTCAGCGCTCCTCCCAATGAAGTATAGTTGCCGATCTCCAAGGTCCGGTCGTCCGTCAGCTTGACCTTGAGGTCGTAGATACCGCCAGACGCGCCTTGGGGCAGGCGCACGCCGCGCACCGTGATCTTGTCAGTCGGGAAGACAATCTTGATTCCCTGGCTGTCCGTGGTTCCCGGGGATGGATTGCGCACCGCGATGTTCGCGAGGTTCGTCATGTCGCCGGATTCCATCGTGGCGGGGTTCACGTAACCTCGGTAATTCGCGCCACTGCTCGTGGCCGTATAAAACTCCAGCGCGGGGGCGGCATTGGTGACCGACACAGTCGCTGCCGAAGAATGACCCACGCCTGTTACGGAATTCTCGGCGCCCTCGTAGGGCTTGTATGAGCAATTCTCGGTGTCGAGCGAAAGGACAAGCGAGTCTCCGTCCGCAACTTCGTTTCCGACCTTGGCATTCATTGTGAGCATGGCATTGCTGCCGCTCGCGCGGATATTCTCCCCCGTAATCTTCAACACGCTGCTGCCGTCACCATTTTGGGTGATCTCGCTTTTCAGAGCGGCTAATACAAGATTGCTGCCCGAAGGGATAGTGATGGTGTTGTCGGCGTCCGGCGTCAGTCCCTTGGGGAACTTCACGGCGACGACGATTTCTTCATAAAGCCCGTAGCTTTGGGTGTTGGTGTAATTGCCGCCGGTATTTGAAAAATAATATTTGAAAGACACGCTGCCGCCGGGGTTCACATACTGGGTTCTCGTGCTTGTGTCCCCATAGAATACGGGGCGGAACAATCCCGTTATCGTGTAGTTCTCCAGCTTCAGCGTGTCTGTCTTTTTTATCGTCTCGCCTTCCGTCTGGCTCGCCGTGACCTGTATGGCGTCCTTGAAGGTGCGCTCCGCGGCCTTCGCGAAGAACGCCTTGTTGCCCTTGACCGAAAGCGTGATGGTCGCCTTTTCGATGGTGGTGCCGTCGGTCGGGTTTTTGAACACATAGGTCACCGTGCCGCTTCCCGCGGACACGGTGGCGTTGCTCATGTAGATGTTGGGATCGGCGGTATACTTCGTATCTGTAGTGTTGATCTTGCCCTGCAGGTCCCCGGCGCTGCCGTCCACGTAGACATTGCTCGAATTGAAGCCCTGCATGGCGTTGAACATCAAGCCGTGGCCGAGCTTGACGGTGACCGTGCGCTCTGTGACGCTCTCGTCGGCGGAGAAGGTCGCGTTGACGACGAGTGTCTGCGGCACGTCCTCCGAGGCGCGGTCGGTGCTCGTGAAGGTGTCGTCGTCCCCGCCGCCGTTTAAGTCGATGCCGTTGAGCTCGGCGGCCACGGAAAGGCCGTTATCCGGGGTTGTGAAGTTCCCGAGCGGGGAGAGGGACATCTCAAATACTTCGTCAGAGGCATCCTCCGCGTCCGTATTCTCCGCGAGGCAGGGCTCGCCGCAGACGCAGTCGCTGTGGTCGCAGATGAGCTCGCCGGGGATTATCCAGTAGAGGGGCTCGGGTTCGGCGGGGGCGGGGCCCTCTTCGGGGTCAGGTGGGACGCCGTCCGCTTCACTCTCCGGCGATTCCGTCCCGTCAGGCTCGCCCTCCGGGCTTTCCGCGTCGGCGTCGGCTTCCGGTTCAGCTTGAGCCTCCGCCTCCGGCTCGCCGTAGACGGGTATCGCGCCCTCGACGTATTCATAGGAAATTTTGTCCTCGGCGTAACAGTCCGCGCAGTGGACGTG
>JAITJC010000004.1 GCA_031279125.1 Oscillospiraceae bacterium | reverse complement strand
TTCCGCTTAGCTGCCCTCCCCTTGTCAAGGGTAGGGTGGAGATTTGCGCAGCAAATACTACCCGACCTTGACAACGCTCCTTTGTTACAATGTGTCAAGGGGGGGGAGCAGCCCCCCCTTGGCCACCCGTTCCCACGCCTTCTTTCGTACCCCTCTTCTTCGCTTATCTTTTCTTTTTTTTGAGACAATATCAAAAACGCTTGACACAAAATTTTCTGCGGTTTTTGGCGTGCAGTCGGTTATCCGCGCTGTTTACCGCCCGTGACGGCTTTTTTCTTCCACCGCCCCGTAGCGTAGTACACGCCGCACGCCCCGGCGACGAGGCTGAAGCATATCAGCATGGACCAGTATACGCCCGCGGGATTTCCCGCCGGGAATTCCGCGCTCTTTGACATCCTCACCATTAAATACGCCATCGGCATACGCATAAACACCGTGCCGATTATCGTGAAGCACATCACGGGGAACGTGTCCCCCGCGCCGCGCAGGACGCCGCTGGAGGCTTGCGTGAGCGACATCGCGAGATAGCACCAGACCATAATCCGCTGCATCGGGACGCCGTACTGTATTATGAGCGCGCTTTCAGGCTCTGTCATGTCGATAAACATCTGCATCAGGTTCCCGCCGAAAACGCTTATCAGGACAATCAGCGCGGCGGAGACCGAGAGGGACGTCAGCAGGATTATCTTGAACCCCAGCTTCACCCGGTCGAACCGTCCCGCCCCGATATTCTGTCCCGCGAATGTGGAGCCGGCCATGCTGAACGCCTGGTTCGGAAGCATCGCCATGTTGTCCACCTTTGAAATCGCGACGTTTATCGCCGGGAAGATCGTGTCCGACGCCACGCCCGCCGCGTTTATCACGACGCTGTTTATCAGCGACTGCACGAATATGTACGACACGGAAAGTATACCCTGCTGGACACCGGACGGCACGCCGATCTTCACGATCTGCGCGACGATGGGCTTTTTGGGTATAAGCGCCCGGCGGCTTACCGTATAGCTGTTCTGCGTCCGGAGCAGCCAGATGAGGCACGCGGCGGCGGAGAGGTACTGGCATATTATCGTCGCGAGCGCCGCGCCGAGCACCTCCATGCCGAGCGGCCCGACGAAAAGGATGTCGAGCGCGATGTTCAGCAGCGCCGCGCACACCAGCACTATCAGCGGGAAAACGGACTCGCCCATCCCGCGCAGTATGCCCGAAAGGATGTTGTAGTACCCCTGTCCCACGGTGCCGATGAACGTCACCAAAAGATAGTCTCGGGCATACCCGAACATTTCCGGGTTGTTCACCTTCGTGAGCCTGAGTATCGGCGTTGACAGCGGTATCCCCGCCGCCGTGATGAACAGCGTGACTATCATGGTAAGCGTGAGCGCCGTGCCTATTGTCTGGGACAGCCTTTCGGAGTCCTTCGCCCCGAAATACTGTGCGACGGCGACGGAAACGCCCGTGCCGACGGTCATGAAGAACACGAAAAACAGCGTCTGGATAGGGGCGCTCGCCCCGACCGCAGCAAGCGCGTTCGAGCTTATCATGTTGCCCACGACCATGGCGTCCGCCGTGCTGTAGGCGAGCTGGGCGATGTTGCCGATGAGAAGCGGCACGGCGAACCGCATCATCACGCCGAGCGGCTTGCCCGACGTCATGTCCCGCGTCCCGGAGAGCGATCTGAGCCCGATTGCCAACCGCGCCCCCTCCTTACAGATCCAGAAGCTGCGACGTGTACATATTGTAGTAGTCGCCGCGCTTCGCCATAAGCTCTCCGTGAGTGCCGCGCTCCGTGATCCCGCCGTCCTTGATGTACATTATCAAGTCGCATTCACGGATAGTGGACAGGCGGTGCGCTATGATGAAGCTCGTGCGCCCCGCCCCGCCCGCCGCCCCGCCGAGCAGATGGCTTATGCCTTCCTGCACGTATTTCTCCGTCTTTGTGTCGATGGAACTCGTCGCCTCGTCGAGGATGAGAATCCCGGGGTCGGAGATGACGGTGCGCGCGAACGCGAGCAGCTGTTTCTGCCCCTGGCTGAGTCTGCCCCCATTTTCCTTTATCTCCGTCCCATAGCGCTCTTCCATCTTTTCGATGAACTCGTCCGCGTGGACGACGCGCGCCGCCGCTTCTATCTCCTCCTGCCCCGCGTCAAGGCGGCCATAGCGGATATTCTCCTCGACGGCGCCGGAGAATATGAAGCTGTCCTGCAGCATTATGCCCATCTGCCCGCGCAGGGACGCGAGCGTCACCTTGGAAATGTCGTGCCCGTCGATGAGTATCCTGCCGCACTGCGCGTCGTAAAAGCGCGAGAGCAGATTCACGATGGTCGTCTTGCCCGCGCCCGTCGGTCCGACGAGCGCGACGCTCATGCCGGCCTCCACCTTGAAGGAAAGCCCGTCGAGAACCTTCGTATGCTCGTCATAGCCGAACGTGACATTCTCGAACTCGACGTCCCCCTTTATCTTCGGCAGCTCATAGGCGTCCGGGGCGTCAGAGATGAGCACGGGCTCGTCCATAGTCTCAAAAATGCGTTCGAGGTAGGCTATCGTGTTCATAAAGTCGTTGTATATCGCGGCGAGGCGGTTTATGGGCTGCCAGAAGCGCCACGAGTAACTGCCCATCGCGAAAATTACGCCGAAGCTGACGGCGGGGTATATCCACAGGATCCCGGCAAGGTACAGAAAGCCGAATATGAGCTGAGAGATGTTTTCCACGGCGGGGCCGCCGAGGTTGGCTATCAGTCCCGCGCGGAAGTGAGCGCACCTCGCCGACATCGCCAGCCGCTCGAATATCTCCTCATTTTTCTTCTCCCGCGTGAATATCTGCGTTATGCGCATACCGTTTATGCTCTCCGCGGCGTAGGCGTTGAGGTTGGAGTTCTTGTTCGACACGTCCTGCCACGCGCGCCTCTGCGCCGGTTTTATAGAGAAGAACACGAGGAACAGCACGGGAAGCCCGGCGAGTACCACGAGCGACAGCCGGACGCTCATGAGCAGCATGAACACTATTATGAACGCGATGTTCATGATTTCGAGTATGAAGTCGATTATGCCGTTAGAGAGCATATTCGACACGGAGTTCACGTACTGCACGACGCGCACTAAAATCTTCCCGTGGGGTCTGTTGTCGTAGTACGAGAACGGCAGAGCCTGCATATGCGCGAAAAGCTCGCCGCGTATTTCATAGATTATGTCCTGACCGACCTCCGTCATGAGCTTCGCCCGCAGACGGTTCAGGCATATGCTCACGGCGATTGCGACCGCCGAAAGCGCGGCGAGCAGTACGAGTTCGCGAATGTCGCGGTTTGGGACGGAGACGTCAAGCGCGCGGGCGACCATCATCGGTATCGTCAGCGAGAGGGCGCTCGACGCGGCGGAGGCGAGGAACGCTGCGGACATCTTTTTGCGGTGCCGCTTTATGTAAAAGAAGCTCCGCTTCAGGTGCCGGAGCGAAAACGGGCTTTCAAGCCGTTCATCTATGTCGTACTTGTTCCGCTGGGCCATCAGCCGGCCTCCCCCTTCCTCTGAAGCTCGCGTATCATCGCTTCCGTGCCGTCGTCCACGCCCGCCTGTATGCGCCAGAGACCGTAATAGCTCCCGCGCGCGGCGAGCAGTTCCTCATGCGTCCCGCTCTCCGTGACGCGCCCGTCCTCCAGCAGGAGGATGCAGTCCGCTTTCCGCACGGACGATATGCGCTGAGCGATTATGAGCTTCGTGCAGGTGAATTCAAGGTTTTCAAGCCGCTCTTGGATATATTTCTCCGTCTCCATATCCACCGCCGATGTCGTGTCGTCGAGAATGAGTATCGGCGGACGGACGGCGAGGGCTCGCGCTAAGGCTATGCGTTGCTTCTGCCCGCCGGACAGCCCGACGCCGCGCTCCCCGACTATCGTGGCAAAGCCATCCGGCATGTCATAGACGAACTGCGCCGCCGCGGTCTCCGCGCATTGTCTGACCTCTTCCTCCGGCATATCGAAGTTCCCATAGGCGATGTTGCCGTCAACGGTGTCGGAGAACAGGAAAACCTCCTGCGTCGTCATCCCGATATTGCGCCGGAGCGTCGTCAAATCCCATTCGCGGACATCCCGCCCGTCCACGAGCACCTCCCCGGAGTCCGCGTCACAAAAGCGGGAGATGAGGTTCGCTATAAGGGATTTGCCGCTGCCCGTGCCGCCCATCAGCGCGAGCGTCTCACCGGGCATCACGCGGAAGCTCACGCCGCGCAGCACGGCGTTGTCCCCGAAAGAGAAGCTGACATCCCGGAACTCTATCTCCCCCCGGAAGCGCTCGCCGGAGACGACGGCGCCCTCCGCGTTTTCAACGGAGGGCTTCTCCTCCAGTATGGACATGATCTTAGAGGCGGAGGCGAAGAAGCGCTGCAGGTCGTTGAACAGCTGCCCGAGTTGGCGCAAAGGTTCCGTCACCGCCCACGAAAGGGAGTTGAACGCCATGAATTCCCCGGGCGTCAGCGTCCCGTTTATTAGGAATACGCCGCCGAAAAGCAACGTCGTCACCGCCGTGCTCTGCGAGAGCCCCTCTATTATCGGGAAAAAGCGCAACCATATGTACTGCGCGCCGAGGTTCTGGACGCGGAACGCGTCCGACTTGGCGTTGAACTTCTCGATCTCGAACGCCTCGTTGGCGAACGCCTTGACGACGCGGTTGCCCTCGATATTCTCCTGCGCGTCCGCGTTGAGCTTCGACAGGCGGCGGCGGAGTTCCTTGTAAATGCCGCGCACCTTGCCCCTGTAGACGTACGTCGCGAGGAAAATGAGCGGCGTGAGGGCTATCATGCAAAGCGCGAAGCGCCAGTTCATCGCGAAATAGTAAACCGACGCGCCGAGAAACAGCAGCGCGGACGACACGATCTGTCGGAACACGAACACGAGATTGTGGCGCACCATATCGATGTCGCTCGTCATCACCGTCATCAGGTCCCCGGGCGTGTTCTCCCTGAAAAAGCGCATATCCTGACGTTGCCAGTGGCGGTAGATTTTCATCCGGAGGTTGTACACCAGCCCGAGCGACGACGACTCCACGAGCGCCACGGAGGCGTAGTTCAGCAGGCTCCGCGTGAGTGTGACGAGGCACATCGCCGTCACCGTCGGGATGAGCAGGGCGATCTCCCCATTCCCCAGCACCCTGTCGATAAGCGCGCGCTGTAACGTGGGATTTATGAGAACGAACATCGGGACGAGCATGGATATGAAAAAACAGAGCAAATACCGCTTGCGAAAGCCGCGCAGACTTTCCCAGACCCACTTGAATGCCGCCATATACGGCAACCCCCCCTTTTTTCCGACAATACGCCCGTCCGCAGATGAGCCGAAAGTATTTGAAAAAGAGGGATCGTGCCTTGTTTCTCATTCTTTTCTCAACACTGCCGCGCCGCGCCGAGCCCGAGCATACCGCCGTCATTTTATTGAGAGGAATTATATCACCTCGCGGGGCGGATTGCAAGCGCGCAATTATGAAGAATGAATGAAGCCGCCGTATCCGATGGCGCTGGTGTTCGACGCTGTGGAATAGCCGCGCCGCGGCAGCGTCCCGCCGCCGCGAAACCGCTATCTCACGTCGAACAAATCCTCAAAATTCCCGCTCGGGAAGTCGCCGCCCGGCGCGCCGTATTCCGGGGCGCCGGGCGCTTCCTCCGCGCTTTCGCGCCCGCGGGTTTTGTCCCACGGGCGGAACTCAAGCTCCGCGTCGCCGTCCCTGTCCGCGCCGGGAAACAACGCGAGCACGCCTTCCTCCGCGCTTTGCAGTACGCCGTACAGATTCATCGACGGATCGAACACGCAGACATACATCGCGTCGGACAACTCCGCGAGCTTGCGAACCGACACCGTATATTTCTCATCCTTCGGAAAGCGCTTCTGCCCGCCGCCCGCCGCGCCGGGCGTGTGCGCAAACATATGAAACTGTCCGCCGCGCTCTATTATGTACAGGAAATCGTTGCCCGACCGCGCGACGACCATATTCCCGGCGGCGAGCTCGCACAGGGCGCGCTCCCCGTCGCGCGGCAGCAGATCAAGCTCTATACTGCCCTCGGGCGTTGAATTTTCCGGCATTGCCGCGACCACCCCTTTCGCCGCGACGCCGCGGCCCGTTTCTCAGTCCGATTCGGCGGAAGCCTTGCTCTTCCGGCGTTTTTTGACCGCGCGACGCACCGCCAGCGCCACAGCGGCGGCGACCGCCGCAAAAATCACCAGGACGGGCAGACTGACGATGAATACGCGCAGCGCTTCCTTGCCGAAGTCCCCGATGGCTCTGAACGTACCCTTCAGCCCCTCCGCGATCTTTTGCCAATACGGCTGATGCTTCTGCTCCGGCGGCGTCAGCTTTTCCACCTCGCGGATGTTGACGTAAACCGAGCTGTAGCTGACGCGGTTGTCCATATTGGCGAGACTCGACGTCAGCGATTCGATGTCGTACCGCACCCCGGACAAAGAGGATTCGATTGTTATCATATCCGTTACGGCGTCGGCCTTTTCCAGCATCGCGAGCAGACGCTCCTCTTGGATTCTGTAGGTTTTCAGCCGCGCCTCCGTGTCCATATACTGCTCCGTCACGTTCTCGGCGCTCGTCGAGCGGTGCGTCACATTCCCAAGCCCGGAAAACGATTCGAGCATCCTGTCGAAGTTCTCGCGCGGGACCCTAATCGTGTAGTCCGCGCTGCGATAGGGGTTGCGCCCGTAAAAAGAGGATTCGTAATCGGCACCGCTGACCCCGGAGCTTTCGATGAACGCGCCGCATTCCTCTATCGTCCGGGAGAGGGCTTCAAGCGCCTTTTCAAACTCCACGCTTTCGACGTATACACTCGCGGAGTAGATGATCTTCTCTGCGAGCGTCGCGGCGGAGCGCGTGACGACCGGCGCGGACGAGATCCCTCCCGCCTCCGTATAGGCAACACCCGGCGCCGGAGCCTCGGCGGACATTGCGAACTCGTTACCGTACCCATTTGAGCCATAGTCCGCGCTTCCGCCGCCCCCGTAGCCCGCTTGCGCAAACCCGGCACTGTCCGCTGCGGAATATGAAGCGGAGCAGCCGACCGACGCCGCGCAGAGAAGCGACGCAAGCAGGACAAGCCCCGCGACGGCGCGCCCCCTCCCCCGCTTCGTCTCACGAATTTTCATTATATGTATCCTCCCGCGTCATAAATTTGTGTCCATACCCGTTATGACGAAAATCGGGAAAAAAGGTTTCGCCCGGAAAAAAATATTTTCCCATCACTCCACGTCGGCGTAGTCGTCGTACTCGTCGGGCGGCAGAATATCCTCTTTCAGGGCGTCTATCTTGCCTCGGATGGTATCGATAAACGCGCGAATTTCCTCACG
This sequence comes from Oscillospiraceae bacterium, assembly GCA_031279125.1. GTDB lineage: Bacteria > Bacillota > Clostridia > Oscillospirales > Oscillospiraceae > JAIRRO01. The sequence continues at coordinate 6,276 of JAITJC010000004.1, read as the reverse complement.
GAACGCGATTATGATTGCGGCGGCCGCCGCGATAAGCGCGACGACACAGATGAGCCTGACCAAAAAGCTGTGTTTTTTCATTGCAGGGGCCTCCTGAACTCTGATATATTTCATATATTCTGCGCGGCGGGAGCCGCGTTTATGCGCAGGGCGTCACACCTCGTAGGTTTTCGCCTTATCGAATTCCTCCCGTATCTCGCGCCCCGGCCCGTCTGTCATGAGGGACACCGCGACGATGGCGAGGCAGGAGACTATAAACGCCGGGAGCAGCTCGTAAATCCCCCAGACGCCGCCCTGCGGACGGATCTGAAACTTCCAGAGGAACACCATAACCCCGCCCGCGAGCATACCTGCAACGGCACCCGCGTGGCTCGTGCGTTTCCAAAACAGAGAGAACAGCACAAGCGGCCCGAACGTCGCGCCGAAGCCCGCCCACGCGAAGCTCACTATCGCGAAGATTTTGCTGTCCTTATCCAGCGCGACGAGCATTCCGAATACCGCGACAACGACAAGCGCGAGGCGGGACATGAACATTACGTCCTTATCAGACGCGCTCTTTTTGAAAACGCCCTGGTATATGTTCTTGGAAAGCGCGGACGACGCTATCAGCAGGTACGAATCCGACGACGACATCACGGCGGCGAGGATCCCCGCCATCATTACGCCCGCCACAAGCGGATGAAACAGCGTCCTGGACAGCACGACGAACACGCCCTCCGCGCCGGCAGAGGTGAAAAGCTCCCCGCCGCCCGTTTCAAAGAACTTTGAGCCTGCGGGGCTTGCCATGCTGACGGCGCGCCCCACGAGCCCAATGAGCACAGCCGCCGCCAGAGAGATGAAGCACCATACGGACGCTATGCGCCGCGCGTTTTTCAGGTCGCCGAGCTTGCGTATCGCGAAGAAACGCAAAAGCACCTGCGGCATACCGAAATATCCGAGCCCCCACGACAGCGTGGATATTATCGTGAGCAAGCCGTACTTCGCCGCGCCCCCGAACCGCGCCACACCGTTTTCGACGATCTGTACGCCCGTCGCGTCGTTCGTGACGGGCGTCGCCATCCCGAAAAACGACGCGAAGCCCGGTATGCTTTTTATATTCTCCGCGACAGCGCCGACGCCCCCGGCGTAGGCGACGCCGCCTATCAGCACGGCGACGAGCGCGGCTATCATGACAAGCCCCTGCACAAAGTCCGATATGGACTCCGCCAGAAAGCCGCCGAGCAGCGTATAGAATATGACGATTATCGCTCCGAGCAGCATCATCGGCAGATACGGGGCGCCGAAAAGCTGTGAGAACAGCTTGCCCGCCGTCGCGAAGCAGCTTCCCGTATACACGGCGAAGAACACGAGGATAAACAGCGAGGATATGATGAGCAGGGGTTTCGCTCTCGCTTCCTTGAACCTGTTGGAAAAGAAGTCGGGCAGGGTTATCGAGTTCCCCGCGAGCGCGGAATATCGGCGCAGGGGCTTTGCCACAACGAGCCAGTTTATGTATGTGCCGAGGAACAGCCCTATCGCCGTCCACGCGGCGTCTGCCGCGCCGAGCCAGAACGCCACGCCCGGCAGTCCCATCAGAAGCCAGCCCGACATATCGGACGCCTCCGCGCTCATGGCGGCCACCCACGGTCCCAGCCCGCGCCCTCCCAAAAAGAAACTCTCTGTACTCTCCCCTGCCCGCTTTGCCGTGACGAGCCCGATTATGATGATGGCGAGCATATATACGGACATCGCGATGAAGATTTCAACGGAGCTTGACGACATCGGCATTTTGTTTCCCCCTTAACTTATAAATTTAATATAATACAGCTACCGGAACATATCTGAAAAGCAGGATCTTCGCTATTTCAAGGAATAGCCGAAAAGTATAATACCATACCGGCGCGGATAAAGCTACACCGAAATTGTCTTTTCCGTTTTTTTACCGGTACCACTGTTACTACTCACCTGCGAAACACAGCAACACCCGTCAAACACGGACCGCATTGCTTTGGATGTTGCATCCCGATTGTCCGGCAGATTGCCACCCACGCTCTTGCTTCGCAATGTCGCGCAGCTGAGTAGTAGCAAATTCTCAAGAAAAATTGAGCGAACCCGCGCCGCGCGCTTGTATACGTCGCGGATTTGTGGTACAATGCCCTCAAATCTTGGGCGCAGTGGACCCGTTTGCGCAATAAATGACGAAAGGAACATTAAAAATGGCTTCCAACTACACGCATCTGTTCGCACCCATCAAGATCCGGGGGGTGGATTTCAAGAACCGTATAATCCTTGCCCCGCCCTCCCCGAACCTCGCGAGCCCCGACGGGCTTGTCACGTCCCAGTTTGTGGACTGGTTCCGCATGTTCGCGCGCGGCGGGGCTTCGATCCTCTACGTGGGGAACTCGTCGATAGACATCACGGAATGTAAGGATGAGGAGTGTCAGCTCGATCTCGCCAACCCGCACTGCGCCCTCCCGTTGTCGTGGTACTCTGAGATGGCGAAGGAATACGACTGCCACGCATCCCTTGAGGTCAACCACAACGGCAAGGACACGACGTTTGAGGCGGTCGGGCATCTCCCGTTCAGTTCCAGCGCGATACCGGGCGACAGCGAAAAAATGCGCGCCGCCATGGAAGGGCGCGAGGTGCGTATCCCGATTGAGATGGATCAGGCGAAGATCGACGAGACCGTAATGAAGTACGCCAACGCGTGCTACAACATGAAGCGCGCCGGGATGGATGTCGCGCTGCTGCACGGCGGCCACGGGAATCTGCTCGCCCAGTTCACAAGCCCGCACTACAACAAGCGCACGGACAAGTACGGCGGCTCCCTTGAAAACCGCGCCCGCTTCGCCGTCGAGGTCGTCGAAAAAACGCGCGAGCTTTGCGGGGATAACTTCGTCATCGACTACCGCATCTCGGCGGACGAGATTATCGGCGACGGTATGCATATCGATGAGACAATCAAGCTGATGAAAATCCTCCGGGATCACGGCGTGGATATGTTCAACGTGTCCGCCGGGCTGCACAGTGAGGGAATGATGGCGTTTATGAGCTACTGGCTGCAGGGCTACACGATGAGCCGCGGCTTCAACGTCCACTGGGCGCGGAAGATCAAAGACGCCTTCCAGGGGGATATCCTCCTGACGGCGGTCGGCTCCATAACGCATCCCGACCTCGCGGAGGAGTACATAAGCAGCGGATACTGCGATTTTGTCGCGATGTGCCGCCCGCTTATGGCCGATCCGGAGATGCCGCGCAAGGCGGCGCAGAACCGTCCGGAGGACATCCGCCCCTGTCTGCGCTGTAACGCTTGCGCCATGCGTCTCGGCGGTCAGGGTCCGAACGGCCCGAAGGAAATGAACTGCGCCGTCAACCCCTTCTCCGGACTCACCCGTCTGCTGAAAGAAACCGACCTGCCCCCGGCCGTCAACAAGAAGAAGGTCGCCGTCGTCGGCGGCGGCGTCGCGGGACTGACTGCGGTTTCGACGCTCGTGGAGCGCGGGCACTGCGTCACGCTCTATGAAAAGTCGGACGTCCTCGGCGGGCAGATCGTCCCCGCCGCCGCGCCGCCCGTCAAGGTCGATATGAAGGCATACCTTAAATATCTGCAAACGCAGATAACGAAGCTTGTGAAGGCGGGCCGGGTGCGCCTGTTTATGAATACGGAGGCGACGCCGGGCATTCTGGCGCCGGAGGGCTATGACGCCGTCGTCATCGCCGTCGGCAGCGAGCCGATAATACCGAGGAGCATACCGGGCATCGGTAAGCCGAACGTGATGTGGGCGGCGGACGCGGAGACGAAATACATAGACAAGGTCGGCAGCAAGGTCGTCGTCGTCGGCGCGGGCGATGTTGGGATGGAAGCCGCTATTGACTTCGCGAGCCAAGGCAAGAAGGTCGAGATAATCGACATCCTTGAGCGCGGCGGCGGATTTTTCAGCGGTACGGGCTCTCCCAGCAGCATGTACTACGACGAGAACGCGCCGGAGGGCTATTACAGGCGTCAGAGCCTCGCGTCCATTCTTACCGATATGGGCGTGGAGATTCAGTGGGGCACGGCGCTCAAAGAAGTCGCCGACGATGGCATCACCGTAGTAAAGGGCGGCGAAACGAAGAAAATCGAGGCCGACACGGTTCTGCTCGCGATGGGCGTGAAGCCCCGCTCCGCCGCGGCGGAAAGTCTGCGCCACTCGGCGCCGGAAACGGAGGTCTTTGTCGTCGGCGACGCGAAGCAGGTCGGCGGGAACATCAGTTTCGCCGTCAACGGCGCTTTCCAGGCGGCGTTGCATATATAACTATTTCCGCTTGCCGCGATGAATCGCGGCAGCGCTTACGTGCTGGCGCGCGGGGAACGCGCCTGCGGACGCGGAGCTCTTAAATCTTTATCAGGGGGCGATTCCGAAATGACACCGAGAGAGAACTATCTCCGCGTCCTGCGGGGCGAGATCCCGGCGTTCGTCCCGTAAAAGGGCGGCTTCATTCAAACATCTTATTTTAAGGAGAAATCATCAATGGGCATTCTTGAAGGCAAGACAGCGATCGTAACAGGTTCCGGGCAGGGCATAGGTCGGGCGATAGCCATGAAATTCGCGGAGGAGGGCGCAAAGGTCGTCACGAACAACCGCAAGCCCGGTTCGACAAAGAGCAACATGGTATCAGACGAGCAGTACGCGAGGCTCGACGCGGAGACAAAGAAGTGGTACGACGAGCAGCGCGCCAAAATGTCCGGCGACGCCGAGACCACGGCTCAAGCGATACGCGACGCCGGAGGAGAGGCGACGGCGTTCTTCGGAGACTTCGCCAAGTGGGACGTGGCGGAAAGCCTTGTCCGGACAACTATTGAGACCTACGGCGGGATAGATATTCTCTGCAACGTCGCGGGCAATTTCGGCTTCGCCGACATCGACGAGATAACGGAGGAGCTATGGGACAGCGTGAACGCGACGAAACCCAAGGGCTATTTCAATGTCATGCGCTTCGCCGTGCCGTATATGAAAAAGCAGAAATACGGCAGAATACTCAACTGCGCCTCTCCGGCGTGGGTTGGCGACGATATAAAGCACGCGGAGTACTGCGCGGCGAACGCCGGCGTCGTCGGTCTCACGAAAGGCGCGGCGAAGGAACTGCGCGAGTTCGGCATCACCGTCAACGCGTTCTGCCCGTTCGCGAACACGCGCGCCGACTATGAGGCTAAGGCGCTCAACAAGATAGCCGACCGCAAGCTCTCCGCGTCCGGCAGCTTTGCCCTCGCGAATATGGATATACCGGGACCGGAGTTCGTCGCGCCGTTTATCACGTACCTCGCCTCCGAGAAGTCCGAAAAGGTCTCCGGCTCCGTGTTCATCGTAGGCGGCAATATGGTGGGGCTGTATTCCGAGCCCATGCCGACGAAAATGCTGATGAAAGAGAACTTCAACGACACCGCCCCGTGGAGCATCGACGAGATTCTCGCGAAGGCCGACACGCAGCTCTTTGACGAGTACAAGAGCATCGCCGATACGGCGGCGTCGTTTTAGCGAGTAAATAAGGCAGACCGCCAATGGATAAGCAAGACTTCAGGCAGATGAACTACTTCCCGCTCCACCTGTCCGACTGCATCGTCACGAGCAGACTGCGCCGCAAAAGCTCGTCGGCGATGCTCCTGTTCGACGATCCCGCGTACAACCTCAAAGCCGTACTGCCGAAGCAGACGGACCTAGACCAGCTCGGCTGGTGGGTGGACTCCCAGCAGGGGCTGTCGCAGTGGATATCCTCGGACGCCTCCGTCATTGCCGTCGCGCCGGTAATCTACCCGGAGCCCGTGGTGTTTCTGACGAGGATACGGGAGAGCGCGTGAAACATGGCGTGAGCGAAGTTCATAAGGCTGTTGATATAATATATCTTTTTTCAGAAATTATGGAGGTAAACAAAATGACAAGATTGAACGGCAAGCCGAAATGGCTGGCGGCGGTAGTTTGCGGGGTAAACAAAATGACGAGATTGAACGGCAAGCTCGTCAAAAAACTCTTTGCGGGGCTTTTGGCAATTGTGATGGTTTTTGCGATTGGCGCACAGCCGGTTTTGGCGACACCGGAAGACGAAATCAAGAAACACTCCGGCGGCAACAACAGTTCGGCGGAATACTATGCCTTCACAAAGATGTGGAGCGAATATTTCCTTGAGTTTCTGCCGACAGGCGCCGAACCCGAAGCCCTGCAGCTGCTGACCAATATTCCCGATTATGACGGGAAAAACGGCTGGAACAGCGGACGGTACCCGGAGACGGGCGCATGGGGCGGATACTTCACGGGCGGC
>JAITJC010000060.1 GCA_031279125.1 Oscillospiraceae bacterium | reverse complement strand
ACGGAACTGCCTTCCCCGGTCAGGCCGTTGACAAACAGGAAACGGGCGTTTCTGTTGGCCGCTGCGGTCCGGAAGGCGAAAACTTCCCGTTCCGCCTGGGACACAACATCCCCCTTGGTGATGACCACCATATCGGCAAAGAGGAGCATGGGCCCGATCTTTTTGGGGGTATTCACGCCGGAAAGGCAGTCGATAACGCAGAGGGATTTGATTCCCTTGATGTGGGGGGAACAGCGGTTGCAGAGCCCCGCGCTTTCCGTTATGAGGACGCCGAAGCTGCGGCGCAGACCCCAGCCGACGCCGCTTTCTATGTTGTTCACAAAGAAATGGTCGGGGCAGAACTTCCCGGACAGTCCGACCTGCACGGGTATGCCCGCGTCCTCATAGCGCTGCCTGTCGAATGAGGTCAGGCAGTCGAATTTCACGACGCCGACGCTCATTTGAAGGCTCTCGGCGAGGCGCAGGATGACAGAGGTTTTACCCGAGGACGGCGGGCCCGCCACGGTTATCATTTTCATAACGGCGGCGCGGCGTCACCGGAAATATACGAGCGAGGGGGCGGTCAGCGCCCGAAAGTCCTCCGGCGTCAGGTCATAGCCGTAGAACAGGCTGTAATACTCCCTTACGTCCTCGTAGAGGTCGAAGGGCGCGACGTCCGCGTACAGTATGTACGTCAGCCAGAGCATACCGAGATAGCGGTTGATGGACGGCGGCGAGCCCATCCAGTTGTACGGTCCCTGCGGGACCTCGTAATACCTGCCGTTCTTTATCGCGTCGAGCCCGCTCCACGTCGGATCCCCCGCGACATCGGCATAGACGCTTCCCGGCGCGAAGATTATGACCTCCGGGTTCCAGAGCGAGATTTGCTCCAAATCCGTCTCGTTGCCGCTGCCGCGCGAGCTCGGCTCGTCCACGGCGGCGAGGTTGTCGGTCAGCTTATCGAGTACCTCGGAGTGGAAGCTCGTCTTGGCGAGGACGTTCAGCCCCGCGTCGCCGAGCAGATACAGCGCCGTCACTTTATCGTCCCCGACCTTTTCCATCGTATCGTTCGTCCGGGCGAGGATTTTCTCGCAGAACAGCGCGAGAGCCTCTCCCTTTTCCTCGCGGCCGAGAATTTTTCCGAGCGTGCGGAACGCCTCCGGCGTGGATTCGAGCGTCGCCGTGACGTGAACCGAGGGGATGGCGAGGTTTTCCGTGATGGAGTCCATATCCTCCGCTATGGTGTTTTTCGGCTCGCCGACGTCGATGACGATTTCCGGACCGATTGCGGCGATGGATTCGTAATTCAGGTCGTCCGAGCCGTAGAACTGCCCGACAACGGGCAGGCCGACGACCTCCCGCGGCACGTATACCGCGTCTTTATCCGAGTATTCGGAAGCCACGGTCACGAGCAGATCGGGGGCTATGGCGATGAGGAACATCTGCGCCAAAGCGCCGGAGGGCGAGATTTTGGAAATGTTCGCGGGGAGTTCCACCACGCGCCCGGCGGAATCCGTGAAGCTCACGGTTTCAGGGGTGCCAAGCTCGTCGGAAGGGGGGGCGTCCGGCGACGAGGCCGGGGGCGTCGCTTCGGGGGCGTCCTTCGCGCAGGACGCGAGTATGCCGAGGCACAGGGCGAGCGCAAGGATGAGCGCGGTCAGCTTTTTCATTTTTTGGTCTCCTTCTGAATGTTTTGATATTTCAATAAACGGACTTGCCGTGTTATCGACCCGGGTTGCGCGGCGTTTTTGTTCAAGTCAAAAGCGGCCGGCAGCGCATATAGCCGTCCTCGTCCGCGCGGAGCCGCACCTTCACGCCGTAGAGGTTTTCGATGAGTTCCTCCGTCACGGCTTCGCGCGGCTCGCCGAGCGCCGCCACGCGCCCGCCAAGCAGGGCGAGCACGCGGCTCGCGAACAGAAATGCGTGGTCGGGGTTGTGCGTGCTCTGGATAATCGTAAGCCCCTCGCGCGAGAGCTCCTTTACGCGCATGAGCACGCGGAGCTGGTTGCCGTAATCGAGGTTCGCCGTGGGCTCGTCCATGATTACAACGGACGCCCGCTGCGCGAGCGCGCGCGCTATGAGCGTGAGCTGGCGTTCCCCGCCCGATATTTGCAGATATCCGCGCGAGCGCAGGCCGGAGATGCCGACGCGCTCCATGGCTTCCTCCGCCGCGCCGACCTCCCGCGCCCCGGGCGACGAAAAGCCCCCGACGCGCGCCGTCGTGCCCATCAGCACCATATCGAATACGCTGTAATTGAACGTCGGCGCGTGAGACTGCGGCACGAACGCCATAATCCGCGCCAGCTCGCGCGCGCCGATGCCGCTTATGGAGCGCCCGTCCGCCGCGATCTCGCCCGCCTCCGGGCGGGATATGCCGAGTATGCAGTTGAAAAGGGTGCTCTTCCCCGCGCCGTTCGGCCCCAGCACGCAGAGCACGTCGCCGCTTCGGACGCCGAAGCTGACGCCGTCGAGGACGCGCCGCGCGCCGTAGGAGAACGACAGGCCGCGAACGTCTATTCTCATACCGTTTCCTTTCTCCGCGTTATAAGCCAGATGAAAAACGGAGCGCCGATCACGGACGTCAGAATGCCTATCGGGATTTCCGTCAGGAGCAGATTCCGCGAGACGTCGTCCACAATCAGGAGGAACAGCGCGCCGCCGAGCATACTCGCGGGCAAAAGGTGCCTGTAATTGTTCCCGACGAGCCGCCGCGCGAGGTGCGGCACGACGAGCCCGACCCAGCCGATGAGCCCCGACACGGCAACGGACGCCGCCGTTATAAGCGTGGAGCATACTATTACGGTCGTCCGCACGGCGGCGACGGGGACGCCCATAGTCCGCGCCTCCTCGTCCGAGAGCGTCAAAAGGTTTACGCGCCAGCGCAGAAGCAGAAGCGGCACGATTCCGAGCGTCATGGGCACAAGCGCGAAAAGCACCTCGCCCGGCTTCGTTTTCGCGAGGGAGCCCATCATCCAGTATGTAATCTCGGGGAGGATATTGTTCGGGTCGGCGACGAGCTTGATAAACGACGTCATGGCGTTGCAGAGCGAGGAAATCATAATCCCCGCGAGTATAATCCGCAGGACGCGGTTCCCTCGGGCCGCCCGCGATACGAGCATAACGAGCCCGATTGTTATGAGGCTCGCGGCGAAAGCGAATACCATGACCATGCGCGAGCCGAGTTCCAGCAGTATGGCCAGCGCCGCTCCCGCCGCCGCGCCGGAGGACGCGCCCAAGATATCGGGCGCCGCCATCGGGTTCTGGAACACGCCCTGATAGGAAGCGCCGGCCGCCGAGAGGCAGCAGCCGACCATACAGGCGAGGAATATGCGCGGGAGGCGCACGTTGAACAGGATCGCGCGCATCTGATCCGTCACAAGGGCGCTCTTCGGCGCGCCCACCGCGCCTCGCGTGACGCGAGAGAGGATTTCACCCGCTTTATCGCGGAGCGCCGCGAAAAGCTGCGGCGGGTTTATGGGATAGCGCCCTATCATAAACGATGCCACGATGCCCGCGAGGGCGAGCGCCGCGAGCGCCGCGACAATCAGGGAGTAAAGTCTGCGGCGGGAAGCCTCCTCTGCCCCGCGCGGCGTCATCTGCTCACCTTCGCGCGCGTGTCCCAGAGAATCGAGCCGTAGCGGAACGAACTCCGTCGTTCCATTTCGCCGCCCCGCGACTCAAAATAGCGCAGGACCCTTCCCGCGGCGTCCTCTCCGTACTCGCCGCAGGCCGCCGCGCAACGCTCCGCCGCGCGCCGGGACGGGGCTGCAAGCTCCGAGCGGTCGTCGTCAAAATAGTACGTCTCCGGGGAATAACCGAGATGCCACAGCAAATTGAAAAGCGCGTAGAAACCGCCGCCGTCCCAGCGCGGGCGGAACTCCCGCCCGAACACATCGCGCGAAACGCGCTCGGCGAGGCTGTCGGAGGCGTGGACGAAGGACGTGTTGCAGCACCATGCCCGGCTCATTTTAATCAGCTTTTCAAGACACCCCTTGCCCGAAGCCGCCGGCGTTATCGACGTGAACACGAGATCGAAAGCACCGCCCAGCCCCGCCTTATCGACGTCGAGCGCGAAGAAATCGAGACACTCGAACGACGTGTTGCTCAACCCCAGCCCCGAGGCGTGCTCTCTGCCGTATTCGACGAAGCGCGCGGAATAGTCTATCCCCAAGGCGCGGCCGGCGGTTTTCGCGAATTCCGCGACGAACAGCCCCGGCCCGCAGCCGACGTCCACGACGCGGCTGTCCTTTCCCAAAAGCCCCCGCGCGCGCAGATACGCCGCCGTCGCCTCAACGCGGGAGCGCATACTTCCGGCGCGAAGCGCGTCCCCGGCGTTCGAGGGGACGCCCGCGCCGAGAGCGCCGATCCACTCCTTGGCGCGCTCGTCCCAGATATCGGGCGAGTGATCGACAGGGCTGTCCTGCCTTGTTTCCCACAGATTTTTGAAATACGCCAAATCTTTGCTTTCCGTCATTTTTATGATCGTGCCTTTCGTCTTGCTTCAGGAGCGCAGCGGCCATAGACAAAGGAACGACCGTAATGCGCCTGTTTTGCGGCTGCCCGCAGGGCGGGCAAAACGCGGTATGTATTGACCCGCGCGGAAAATTTGCCGGACAGTGCGCAAATGCCGCGCGTCCCGGCGAAAAAAGCGGGACGCGCGGCATTGCAGGCCGCGCCGCAAAGCGCGCGTATACAATCGCTTCTCTCACCTTTTCTGCAGGGAAGGCCGCGACGTTTCCGAACTCGGCCCCGTGGGCGCGCCTCCCGGCGGAAGCCCAGACCCCGGCGTCATAGGCGGGTAAGCCCTTAGACGCCAAGGCTCGGTTGAAAGTGCTTTTCAATTGCGTCAAATATACAATAGGGCGGCGCGTATGTCAAGCGCTTTTTTGAGCGCCGCCCCCGGCGCTTACCTTCGCAGCGAGCTTATATCCTCTATAACCTCGCTTGCCGCGCGTATGAACCTTCCCGCCGCGCGCCTGACGTCGCGGCCTTTCGGCGCGGCGAGAGCCCCGAGAGCCGCCCCCGCGACGGCGCCCAACGCCACGCCTTTTATAAATCCGCCTCTTGTCATAAACCTGACCCCTTTCCATTGCGTTTGTACGATTTGCGCGATTTACACAAATAGTATTGGCTTGACAAGCCCGGAATATTCATATATTATAGCGGCGGGCGGAGAAACGCCTCCGGAATTAAAAAGCTTCATCGCGGAAAGTGGTTTCACATTGTCTGACACGCAAAGAGGATCGTTTGTCATAAAAGGCGCGCGCGTCGTTGACCCCGCGAGCGGAACCGACGGAACGCGCGATATTTGCGTAAAGGACGGCGTGCTTGTCACGGCCCCCGAGCCGGGCGCGGAGATAATCGACGCGCGCGGACTTGCCGCCGCGCCGGGGCTTGTCGATATGCACGTGCATTTCAGGGATCCGGGGCAAACGGAGAAAGAGGACATACTGTCGGGCGCTCTCGCCGCCGCCGCGGGCGGCGTCACAACGGCGGTCTGTATGCCGAACACAAATCCCGTCATAGACACGCCGGAGCTTGTCCGGTACGTCGCCGAAAAAGCGGCGGGCGCCGCGGCGCGCGTATTGACATACGCCGCGGTCACGGCGGGGCAGGAGGGGCGCGAGCTCGCCGACTTCCGCGCGCTGAGGGAAGCGGGCGCCGCGGCGTTTTCCGACGACGGGAATCCGGTTATGAGCGCGGAGCTGCTGCGCCGGGCGATGCTCGCCTCGCGCGAGCTCGGGACGTTCATATCCAGCCACTGCGAGGACGCGGGGATGGTTTGTGACTACGCCGTGAACGAGGGGCGAATATCGAGGCTTCTCGGCATCCCGGGGAGACCCGCCGCGGCGGAGGAGATTATGATAGCGCGCGACGCCATGCTCGCCCGCGACACGGGCGCGCGGATACATATCGCGCATGTCTCCACGGCGCGTTCCGTCGAAATCATACGCCGCGCGAAGAACGAGGGCGTTTCGATCACGGCGGAAACCTGCCCGCAGTATTTCGCGCTGACAGAGGAGACCGTTTTGGAAAAAGGAGCGCTCGCCCGCGTCAACCCGCCGCTGCGGACGGAGGCGGACAGGCGGGCGATAATTGAAGGCCTGCGCGACGGTACGCTCGACGCCATAGCGACGGACCACGCGCCCCATACGGCGGAGGAGAAGTCGCGCGGGCTCGCGGACGCGCCCGGCGGGATGGCGGGGCTTGAAACCTCGCTCGCGCTCGCGCTGACGGCGCTGTATCACGCGGGGGAACTGACGCTTGCGGAAATAATCGAAAAAATGTCCGGTGCCCCCGCGAAAATCCTCGGCATCGGCGCGGGGACGCTGGCTCCCGGCGCCGCCGCCGACATCGCGCTGTTCGACCCGGACGAAGAATGGACGGTAAAGCCGGAGGAATTCCGCTCGCGTTCGCGCAATACGCCGTTCGCCTCCGCGCGGCTGCGCGGGCGCGTTGCGATAACGTTCCTGCGCGGGGGCATCTCGTTCGCGCGGGGAAGTGCCCCGCGGCCGCAAATGTAATTGAGGAGAAGGAGGCATAATATTATGTCGTTTGATGCGTTGCAGCGCCGAATAGACGGGCTTTCCAATCCGTCCGCCGTCGGACTCGACACGACGGCGGAGCTTATCCCGCCGCTTATTCTCGCGTCGTCCGGTTCGCTCGCGGAAGCGTTCGTAAGATTCAACCGCGGGCTTATCGACGCCCTGCGCGACGTCGTCCCCGCCGTAAAGCCTCAGTCGGCGTTTTACGAGGCGCTCGGACCCGTTGGGGCGGAGGTACTGCGAGATACGGCCGAATACGCGAAAAAGCGCGGCATGTATGTGATTTTAGACGCCAAGCGCGGCGATGTAGATTCCACGGCGGAGGCGTATGCCGAGGCGTATCTCGGAGGGGGCTCCGAGTACACTGTTGACGCGATGACCGTGAACGGCTACCTTGGCTCCGACGGGATACTGCCGTTCCTGCGCGTGGCGGAAGAGCGGGACAAGGCGATTTTCGTACTCATCAAAACCTCGAACCCATCCTCCGGTGAGCTTCAGGACTTGGAGAGCGGCGGGGAAAGAATATATGAGCGCCTGGGCGGCATACTCGAAAAGCTCGCGGGGGACAATACGGGGGAATACGGTTATTCCCGCCTCGGAGGCGTTGTCGGGGCGACGTACCCGGAGGAGCTGCGCGCGCTGCGGAAAAAACTGCGGCGCACATTCTTCCTCGTGCCGGGATACGGGGCGCAGGGCGGCGGAGCGAAGGACGCCGCGGGGGCGTTCGACGGGGACGGGCGCGGCGCCGTCGTCAGTTCGTCGCGGGCGATAATAGGCGCGTGGAAAAAATCCGGCGGCGGGGAAGACTTCGCGGAGGCGGCGCGGGAAGCCGCCCTGCGTATGCGCGGGGAACTGCGAAAGGAGCTTGGGCTGTGAGCATTATTTCATCCGTTCAGAAAATCGACAAAAACGCGATACGCTACGTGACGCGGCGGCTACGCGGGGAGAGAATAGAGGACGTAATGTCAACGCTCACACGCCTCGGCGACCTCGGCCTCGCGTGGCTCCTGCCGGCGGCGTATATGCTGTCAAAATACAAGTACCGCAGGCGCGGCGCGGAACTGCTCGTCTGTTTCGGGCTGTGCGCCGCGATAAACAACCTCGTGCTGAAAAACATCGTGGACCGCGAAAGGCCTTATGAGGCGATGCCGTGGCTTGACACGCTTATCAAAAGGCCGCGCGACTATTCCTTCCCGTCCGGTCACGCCGCCGGGGCGTTCGCCTCGGCGTACGCCATAGCGAAAGGCTTTGGGAAGAAGCTCGGCATACCGGCGTACGCCTTGGCCTCGGCAATCGCCCTGACGCGCGTCGGCGTCGGCGTCCACTATCCGTCAGATGTCGTGACGGGCGCGGCGGTCGGCACGATAATCGGCGCGGGCGCGATGAAAGGCATGAGAAAACTTGGAGATTCGACGCGATAATACAAAAAAGATAGTTAAAATCTACAAGAGGATTTTTCAAAAAAACGCTTGACGAGCCCTTTTCCGTGTGGTAATATATTGTTGCGGCGGCAGGAAAACGTAAAAAACGACAGCCCCGCGTCCGCGCCGCTGAAAGCAACGCGATTGCCGCGCTACAGCACACAAAGGAGGCAACGCAAATGCAAGCGGTTGACAACCCGCCCAGCTATTATAGGTGTCGATAAAGCGGCACCCTCCAGACACCCGCTATCCCGTAACGTCGCTCGGAGTCTGACCACACGAGAAACGTGAGTTGGACGTTTAGCACATAAAGTGCAAGTGTCAAATGCGAGCCTGACGATAACCGATTCAAGGTTTTTCAGATGACGCAAAAAAGCAGCAAATACTTTGCGTACTCGCGAGGCTTTTGACGCTCGAATCAGTAAGTTGGAAAGGATTAAAAATGAAAAGCAAAAGACTAATAGGCGTACTGCTCGCAGTATGCATACTCATCGCGACAAGTTTCTCCGCTTCTGCAAATTACTACGGATTTGGCACCACGTCTGTGTCAGATATTCTTGGTGGTTATTTCTACGCCACCACAAAGGCTCTTGACTCAAAATGGAACTCGTCCTCATATCAAGACCAAAACGTTCGTTTTATTTTGCACACAATGTGGTTGGGGGATTCGTAGAGTTCGTGGCTTGAAGATGGATATATGGATGGTGCTATACAAGAACCGGGTGGATCAATTCAATACCATAAAGGCTTCTACACAGCAAAGGGTATCAGAAATTCGTCAGGAGCAGTTA
>JAITJC010000094.1 GCA_031279125.1 Oscillospiraceae bacterium | reverse complement strand
AGGGCGCGGCGGACGAGATCCATATCCTTGACCTCGAACTCCTCGCCGCTGCTGTACCGAAAAGTTTCGTCGCTGTCTTTCATCCGGCGGACGAGCCGCGCGGAGCTGATTTGCTCCCGCCACGACGTCAGTCGGGCCGCGTAACCGCGCGCGGCGAGCCAAGCTATCGTGCGCGCGTAGTGCGGCGGCACATGGATATCGGCGTTTCCCATGACGACGGAGTTTCGCGCGTCTATACCTTGATATTCGATATGGATTGCAAAATCGCAAAACCGGGCGGCTATCAGGTCTTCCCACGTCTCGCCGCGCATATCCGCCGAGAGCGCGTCCAATAACCCGGCGTACTCGTCCGAGGAGATCGTTATGCCGGCGGATACCCTGATGTCCGCCGATTCGGAAGGGGAAAAGATGTAGGTGTTCCCAAGAGGAGTCAGCGTTATGGCGACAGGCTGTCCGAGCGCGGCGTTATTGACGTCGTTTTGCAATTTGAATTCCTCCGACTCAAAAATCGCCCTTGTGTTCGCGTTCTCCATCACATATCCCGAGGGAACGTAATACGAGCGGGAGATTTCTCCGGAGTCCGTGTTATACCGCAGATATACGCCGTATTGGGCACGGAACACCCGCTCCCGCAGTTCTTCCACTATGGCCTCGTGCAGCCCGATGACGGCGCGGATGTTCTCCGGCTCCGTGAATACGAGGGAGTCGCCGGAATCGCCGGCTCCACGGATAGACCGGCCTGGTAACGACGCAATAAATGCCTGTTCGAGTTCCACCGACCTGACGCGCTCCGGCTGCGGCACGCGGCGCTCGTAGCCCGTCAGGTCAAAGCTCAATATACAGAGAAAGAGCGCCGCGGCGGCGGCGCAGGCGCCCCCTTGCGCCAGAGTGGACTTGTTGAACACGCGCAGACTCTTTTGTGACACCATACGCGCCGCGAGGAAGCTTATCGCCGCGCCGACGACAAGCCCCGAGTTGAGCGGGAAGCGACCCCATCCTACGCTGTTGAAAAGAAGGCTTGCCAGAGTCATACCGGCAAACGCGACGACAAACGTGAATATCAGCTCAAAAAACGGAAAAACGATGGAATCCCCCGCTTTTTCGAGAGGGCGTCGGGCGTACAGCGCGGCGCCGGCGGCGTACAGCGCCGGCACGGCGAGTATGTACGCGGCGACCCAACCGGCGGAGCGGAGAATGCCGTCGTCAAGAACGTAAAACAGCGGGATGAGTCGGACGGCGAGAGCGCTCGACGCCGCGCTGCCGTCATAGCCGAACAGCAGTTCCCGGCAGTACATCCCGCCGAGCAGCACGAGCGCCGGCAGCGCGAAGGAGAGGAACCCGCACACGCCGAGGTGCATGACGGAGTTTCCCGTCAGCATGGCGGCGACGTGGAAAAGCGTTGTGTAAAACAGCGTCATCAGAAGCGTCACCGCAAAAGCCGGGAGCATATTGTACCCCTCCGGCGCGCCGGCAATCGCCAGCGCCGCATATGTGATCGCGGCGGGCGCCAGGGACATCGCGGAGACGGAAACGAAGCTTGTGCAGTAGAGCCTCCCGCGAGTGACGGGGAGCGTGTGCATGGCGGCGACGGACGCCGGGGAAAACAGATAGCGCAGTGTGGCGGCGGACGCAATAAACGGGAAGACCGGGGTGAAAAACAAGAAAGCGGGATGGCGCATTTCGGCCGCCATCGCGAGAAACTGGCGCCTGCCCGCGTCCGTTTCCACGAGCAGCGGGAAAATCCCGGCGAGAAACCAGGCGAGCATCCCGAGCGCGGGTACAGCCCAGAAGCGCTTCAGGTTCTCGCGGAAGAGCGCCCCGGAGGGCCTAAAATACGATATTGCCAAGCGCATCGCGCTCACCTCCCAGTTCATATATGAATATTTCCTCAAGCGACAGCGGCAGCAAGTCGAATACCAGCGGAGAGCGAGCGCCTATCACCCGGCGCACCGTTTCCTCCGGGCTGCGGATGATCATGAGTTCCACCGCGCCGCGCGTCTCGCGGTGCAGGACGTTCAGCCCGTCGTACCGCCCCTCCTCCGGCGCGCCTTTGGGGAACGCCGCTTGAACCTTGTGGATGTCGGATTTAAGTTCGTCGAGGTCGCGCTCTATGAGCATTTTGCCCCCGTCAAGAATCCCGATACTGTCGCATATGCCCTCCATCTCGCGCAGGTTGTGAGACGAGACGAGCACCGTCATACCGCGCGCCGCGACGTCGTCCACGATATACTTCCACACGAGCTTGCGGACAATCGGGTCGAGCCCGTCGATGGGTTCGTCGAGGATCAAATAGTCCGGCATGGCCGACATCGTCAGCAGAAACGCCGCCTGCTTCTGCATCCCCTTTGAAAAGCGCGACACGCGGCGCCGCGCCGGAAGCGCGAAGCGCTCTTTCATCTCCGCGCAGCGCGCGGCATCCCAGTTCGGGTACAGCCTGCGGTAGAACGCGGCGCACTCGTCTAGGCTGTATGAGCCGAAAAAGAACAGCTCGTCCGGAATGAAGCCTATGCGGGCTTTCAGCGCGAGATTCTCGTACACGTCCTCGCCGTCCATGCGCGCTTCCCCCGCGTCCGCCCGCAGTATGCCCGTTATGGCTTTGAGCGCCGTCGTCTTGCCGGAGCCGTTTACGCCGATAAGCCCGTATATCGAACCCTTTTTGACGCGCAGATCGAGCCCGTCGAGCGCGGTGTTTTTGTCGAACCGCTTGCGGAGCTTCGTCACTTCTATCATGTTTCCTTACCTCCTTCTAAAATTTCGTCAACGATCGCCCTGATCTCGTCCGTGCCGACGCCGGCGCGCCGCAGTTCCGGCACGGCTCGCCGGAGCGCCGCTTCCGCCTCCGCGCGAAGCCTCGGGTCGGGCGCGCGCCGCTCCGGCTCCGAGACGAACGTCCCGAGCCCCGGCGCGGAGTACACGTAGCCCCGGTTTTCCAGCTCCCGATATGCCTTTTGCACGGTGTTCGGATTGATGGTCAGGCTCTCCGCCATCTCCCGCACGGACGGCAGCTTCGCCCCGGGCGGAAGCACGTCCGCCAGCATGAGATCCCGCAGATTGTCCGTGACCTGCTCATAGATTGCCTTCCGGCTCCGCAAATCCAGCGTAAACATCATCCCGCTCCTTCCTTTTGATATTTTTGAAAACCCGCGCGGCGCGATTCCCCGCTGTCCCCGCGTCCCGCGCGAACTAAGTGTATCACGTGTGTTAATACACTGTCAATAGGGTTTTGAAAAAAAATTTTTGACAGCTTACGCCGGGGCGGTCAGCGCCTCGGCCGCTTTCGGAAGGGATCGTACGGCGTCAAAGCATCGCGTTATCACGGCTGCTTATTTCCCCGAAATTCCGATGATCAGCGCCACCTCGTTTTGCGTTATGGAGAGCTCCCGCGCTATATCGTCCGTCGCGAGACCTTCTCCGGCGAGCCGGAGGACTTCGTCGCGGCGCGAGACGTAAGGCGTCTCCGCCGCGGGGCTTGCCGCCGGTTCCGCGATATGCATCTGTCCGGGCAGGGGCGCTTCGCAATCCGGCGGCGGGGCGGCGGGCGGCGCGGAATAAAGCCGCTCCTCCGTCTCGCGCAGCGCGTCAAGCAG
Source organism: Oscillospiraceae bacterium (assembly GCA_031279125.1). Lineage (GTDB taxonomy): Bacteria > Bacillota > Clostridia > Oscillospirales > Oscillospiraceae > JAIRRO01. The sequence goes on along the minus strand of JAITJC010000094.1, from coordinate 7,739 downwards.
TTCCTCCGCCTCCGAGCGGAAGGCGGAGGAGAGCTTTTCTATGTCGCGGTACAGCTTCATCAGCGCCGCCTCGCGCTCGCTGAGCTCGCGCATACGGCGTTTTACGCCGCCGAACGCGAAGCGGACTACAAGCACGGCGGCTATGGCGAGCGCGAATATAAAAGACGCGAACAAATAATAATCGACCATATCAGACGGTGATGTCGATGACGCGGCCGTCGTCCGTGGGTTCCGTGAGCTCCGCGAGTTCCCCGTCCTCGGGAACCCCCGCGCCGCGCCGCCCGCCGCCGGGGGAGTAGGCGCCGCGCCCGCCGCCGCCGCCGTCCGGGCGCAACGCCGCCCTTTCGCTTTCCTCCGGGGCGGAGACGCGCTCCGTTTTGCGCTGTGCCCTCATATCGCCCTCCGTCCCCCGGATGTCGCTCATAAGCGCGGCGCGTTGCTGCTCAGCCGCCGCCGGGCGCTGGTATTCCACGGTTCTTGCGAGCATAATCTGGGCGTCTATTCCTCTGAGTGACATTTTTCGCACGTTCCTTTCGGCTCGATGTGTTCCGCCCGAAAAGCTTCGGCCCTCGCGGCGGATTGATATTGCTCAATCCCGTTCAAGGGAGTCCCGAAGCTTCGCGATGATTTTAGAGTGCATCTGTGACACGCGCGATTCCGTGACGCCGAGTGTTGAGGCTATGTCGCGCAGCAGCATCCCCTCGTAATAATACAGCGTGATCACGAGCCGCTCGCGCTCCGGCAGGGCTTCTATCGCCTCGGCGAGGCGGTCGGACAGATCGCTTGCGAGCAGGGCGTTTTCCGGGAGCTCCTCGTCGGCAACGCGCGGCTCGCGCTCGCCCGCGAGCGCGTCCTCAAACCGCATGACGTTGAACATATGCGAGCGGGCGAGCAGTCTGTTCACCTGCTCTTCCGTCATTTTGAGTTTCGAGGCGATTTTCGCTTCCGCGCCGTCGGCGGCGCCGGAGGCTTCAAGCTCGTCATACGCATCCGTGACGGCGGATATCCGGCGGCGCAGGCTCGGCGGCGCCCAGTCCTGCCCGCGCAGATAGTCGAGGATTTCCCCGCGTATGCGCGAAACGGCGTATGTCTCGAATTTCACGCCGTGCGACAGATCGAACCTTTCCACGGCGTCTATCAGCCCGAGCACGCCGCAGCTCACGAGGTCGTCAAACTCCGCGACGGCGCCGTAGCGCGGCATCATGCGCCTGACGAGCGTTTTTACAAGCCCGGTGTGCGCGAGCGTGAGCCTGTCGCGCAGTTCCATATCGCGCGTTTCGGCGTATTCCGCCCAGAGCCCGCCGAGCTCCTCTTCGCTGAGTCCGTCGTCCCGGCGCACGTCTAATGCCCCTCGACAAGGCGCTTTTGCTGTATGCGGAGCCGCTGCTGTTCGTAAATATACTTCGTTATCAGGTCCCGCTGCGAGAAGGCGCCGAAAAACTCCAGCCCGGCGAAATATCTCCGCGTCTCCGTGTGGAGCTGGACGCGCCTGACCTCCGCCGCCGCGAGCAGGGGCATATTTGTCCCGCGCGGCCAGCGCAGGTATACTTTCATCGCGAGGAGGTCCCCCGGCTTATATCTGCGCTGCCCGCGTACGGACAGCCCCGATATGCTGATGTCGCGCACAGAGACGTTCGGTTCGTACTGCGCCGCCGCGAACAGCGCGAGCACGGCATCGTCATAGTCGCCGACGTCGTAGAGCCGGGAGAGCGCGTTGGGCATGGCGCGGACGAGCTCGTCCGGAAGATAGCGCGCCTCGGCGTTCAGCGTGACGGGCAGGCGGTAAAACTCGCGCCGCTGTTCCTTGCGCGGCTCGGAGAGCACTTCGAGCATGACGGACGTGCCGCTCTGATACTTGCGGAACTCGATGACGCGCGCGAGGATGCTGAACTTCCCGTTCTCGCGGTAAAAATACAAGTTGACCTGCTGATCCGTCGGGATCGGGACGATGCGCTCTTTTTCCATGGGCGCGGAGACGCGAAGCACCGCGCCGTCCTCCTCTGAGTCTTCGACGTACGTCCTGTAAAAAGGGCTGTTTTCAAAGTGGACATCGACCTTGTCCCCGACAAGGAGCGCGCTTTTAACCATTATCCCGGACCTCCTGCGTCTTTTTCCGCGAAAATATCCCCGGCGATCACTGCCGCCGCGCGGCGGCCGACAGCCCCGCGAAAAACCTTGTTACGGCGTTGGATGGCTCCTTCGCGGGCGGCAGGTCGAGCAGGGCGCGCGCCGTGGCGCGGATTTCCTGCGCGAAGCGCGAGGACGGCGAGGAGACCATGACGGGCACCTGGCGCTTTATGGAGCGCGGCACGTCCGGCGCGCTGGTCATGCAGCCGAGACAGCTTATATCCTTGCCGAGATAGCTCGACAGCACCTTGCGGAACACCCCGAGGACGTGCTCCGCCTCCCTTCGGCTTTCCGTCTTGTTCATTATAACATGAATCGGGTGCAAATTGTCACGCTTCACGATGGTTTTTACGAGAGCGTACGCGTCGAGTATCGCCGTCGGCTCCGGCGTTGTCACGATTATCGTCTCCGACGAGGCGAGGATAAGCTGAATGATGTTGTCGCTTATCCCGGCGCCGGCGTCGCACAGGATGTAATCTATCGGCATGTCGAGGCGCGAAAACCCGCGTATAAGCGTCTGAAGCTGTGTCTCGCCGAGCTTGATGAGCTCCGAGAGACCGTTACCGCCGGATATGAAGCGCACGCCGTCATAGCTGATGTGGACGAGCTCGTCGAGGCGGCGCTCGCCGCGCAGGAAATGGCTGAGGTTGTATTTAGTCTGCACGCCGAGCATCACGTCCACGTTCGCCAGCCCGAAGTCCGCGTCCACGACAAGCACGCGGATGCCGAGCTGCGCCAGCGCGACGGCGAGGTTGACGGCGATCGTGGATTTGCCCACGCCGCCCTTGCCGCTCGCGAGCGTCACGATTTTCAGGCCGTTTTTGAGCCCGGTCATCTTTTCGCGGAGGCTCTGCGCCTGATCCGCCCTTATAGTGAAGCTGTCCATCGCACCCCCCGCACTTTACCTTATCAGAGAACTTGCTGTTTCTTCGGCGTCCATCGGCGCCAGGTCGTCCGGGACGGTCTGCCCCGTCGTGACGTAGGAGACGCGCTTTTTAGAGTACCACGCGAGATTTAAGAGCATGCCCCGGCTTTTCGTTTCATCGAGCTTCGTTATGAGCAGTTTGTAGTCGCCGAAAAAGTCGTAGGCGTCGATTATCTCGCGCGCGGAGGCGAAGCTTGTGGCGGCGGAGACACATAGCAGGATGTCGTCCGGTTCCGCGACGCCGGCCATTTTTTCGAGGTCCTCGCGCTGGGACGGGTCGCCGGGTTTTTTCCCGGCGGTGTCGATGAACACGATGTCGCTGTCGTGCATCTCCCCGAGGGCGTCCGCGAGCTCGCCGGGATTGTACACCATCCTGACGGGCATATCAAGTATGTCCGCGTATGTGCGGAGCTGTTCCTGCGCGCCTATCCTGTAGGAGTCCGTGTTTATTATCCCGACCTTTTTCTTCTGCTTTATAGAGAAGCTCGCGGCGAGCTTGACTATCGTCGTCGTCTTCCCGACGCCCGTGGGACCGACGACAAGCACGACGCGCCGCTTGAACTTCTTGTGGGAAATCGGCTCGCCGGGACCGAACTGCTCCGCGATGAGCTGGCGCATGACCTCCCCGGGCGACGCGTCCGGGCGGCTTTGCAGTATGCCCACCGCGTCGCGGCAGAGGCTGTGGGCGAGTTCCTCGCGCACCTGGTTCTCTATGAGCTTTACGGCGAATGGCGCTATCTCATCCGGGTAGTCGAACGTGACGTCGCGCTTGACCATGGCGAACTTGTCCATAAAGCCGCTGAGAAGTCTGTCGAGGCTGTCGAGCCGGCTGTCAAGTTCCGTGAGCTTTTCATCCGCCGCGCGGCGCTCCGGCGCGTCCGGCGGCGCGTCCCGGTATCCGGCGGGGCGCGCCGGTACCGACGGGACGGGGACGGACACGGGCGGGGGAGACGTCCGCGCGGGGGGGAGCGGGCGCGGCATCTGCGCGCGCGATTGCGTGAGCGCGCGGCGGAACGGCTTCCGCTCCGGTTCGTAGGCGACCATCACCTCCGTCACCGGCTTTTTGAACAGGTTCTTTATCCCCCGGAGTCTGACCTTCTGGCTGGAGAGGATGAAGGCGTCGGGACCGAGCTCCCTTTTTATCGTCTCCAGCGCCTCTTGCATATCCTTCGCGCGGTATCTTTGAACTTCCATTAAAGCTTGACCACCCCTTCAGATCTGACCTCCGTGCCGGAATCGAGTTCGCCGTAAGACAGGACGTTCAGATCCGGTGAAATCTGCTCCGTTATCTTCCGCACCTGGCGGCGCACGAGAGGGGACACGAGGATGACGGGCGTCCTCCCGCGCTCCTTCACGGTGTCCACGCACGCCTTCACGCGCTCGAATACCGTGCGTATTGTCCCCGGCTCAAGCGCGAGGTAAGCGCCCTGCTCCGACTGCTTCGTGGACTCCGCGAGAAGCTGTTCGAGCTGCGGGTCGAGCGTCACGGCGTGAGCCTCCCCGTCCGGGATGAAGCGCTTTGAGATCATGCGTTTAAGGGCGGCGCGGACATACTCCGTCAAAAGCTCCGTGTCGCGCGTCGCGCCGCCGTAGTCGCCCAGCGTCTCTATTATCGTCGTCATGTCGCGTATGGGCACGTCCTCGCGCAGAAGGTTCGACAGCACGCGCTGTACCTCCCCGAGCGAGAACAGCTTCGGCACGACCTCCTCCACGAGTGCGGGCTGACTCCGCTTCAGGTTGTCGATGAGCTGCGAGACGTCTTGGCGGCTCAAAAGCTCGTGCGCGTGGCGGCGGAGCACCGCCGTCATGTGGGACGCTATGACGCTCGGCGGGTCCACGGCGGAATAGCCGAGCAGTTCCGCGCGCTCGCGCTCGCTTTTCGGTATCCACAGCGCAGGCAGACCGAATATGGGCTCCGTCGCCGGGATCCCGAATATTTCGTCGTCCGCGCCGTCCGTGGCTATGGCGAGCAGGTGATCAACCATTATCTTGCCGGAGGCGACCTCCACGCCCTTGAGCTGTATGACGTATTCGTTCGGGGCGAGGCGCACGCTGTCGAGGAGGCGCACCTGCGGTATGATTATGCCGAGGTCGAACGCGCACTGGTTGCGGACCATATAGAACCTGTCGATGAGGTTCCCGCCCTGCGAGGCCTGGACGAGCGGGATCAGGCTGTAACCGAAGGTGAACACTATGGGCGGGACGTCGAGCTGTTCGAAAGGCGACTTCGCCTTGCGTCTCGCCTTCTCGTCCCTCTCCGCGTCCGCCCGTTCCGCCTCCGCTTCCGTCCGCAGACGGCGCGAGCGCGACGCCGCGCCGCCCGCGATGAGCACGGCGGCGACGGCGAACATCGGGAGCTTGGGCAGACCGGGTATCAGGGACACGGCGATGAGCAGCACACCGGCGAGGATGAGCGCGGAGGGCTGGGCGAAAATCTGAGAGGACGCCTCTTCCCCGAAGGCGAGCCCGCGCCCGGAACGCGTGACGATTATGCCGGACGCCATAGACACCATAAGCGCCGGGATCTGGGACACGATGCCGTCGCCGATTGTCGCGAGGATATAGACCCGCGCGACCTCGCCCGCGGGGCGGTTCATCGTCACGACGCCGATGATCAGCCCGCCGATGATGTTGATGAGCGTGATTATGATGCCCGCTATGGCGTCGCCCTTGACGAATTTGGACGCGCCGTCCATCGCGCCGTGGAAATCCGCCTCGTGCGAAATCTCCTGCCGCCGCTCGCGCGCCTCGTTCTCGTCGATGATACCGCTGCCGAGGTCGGCGTCTATCGCCATCTGCTTCCCGGGCATCTCGTCGAGGGTGAAGCGCGCGGTTACCTCCGCGACGCGCTCCGCGCCCTTCGTTATGACCATGAACTGGATGACCATTATTATCGCGAATATGATGATGCCGACAACGAGGTTCCGCCCGATGACTATTCCGCCGAACGTCTTTATGACGTTGCCCGCGTCGCCGCCGTTCAGAAGGATCAGGCGCGTTGTGGAAAGGTTCAGCGCGAGGCGGAAGAGCGTCACGAACAGCAGGAGCGTCGGGAAGACGGAAAATTCAAGCGGCTCTTTGATGTACAGCGAGAACAGCAGAATGATTATGGATATGGAGATGTTTATGATGAGCAGAGTGTCCATCACGACGGCGGGCAGCGGGAATATGATGATGAACACCATCGCGAGAATGGCCGCCGCGACGGTTACGTTCGGTACCCCGGCGCGGCTCATACGGCGCCCCTCTTCCGGTAGATCGCGACGAGTATGTCAGCCACCACCTGGTAAAACTCTTCCGGTATAATGTCGCCGACCTCGCACGATTCGTAAATCGCGCGGGCGAGCGGGCGGTTTTCGACGAGCTCCACGCCGTGCTCGGCGGCGCGCTCCTTTATCCGGAGCGCGAGAGTGTCCGCGCCCTTGGCGACAACGAACGGAGCGCCCGCCTCTTCCGCGTCGTATTTCAGCGCGACGGCGTAGTGCGTCGGGTTTGTGAGCACGAAATCCGCCGTCCGCACGGCGGTCAGCGCGCGCGACGCGCTTATGCGGCGCATTTTCTGCCGTATGCGGCTTTTCATCTGCGCGTCAAGCTCCTCTTCTTCCTCCTCATCTTTCTTTTCCTGCTTCGTCATGCGCAGATCCTTCTCGTACCGCCGCCACTGGAACAGATAATCCCCCGCGGCTATGACGGCGAACACGAGCGCCATTTTCAGCGCGAGCGCGAGCGCCGCGTCCATGATCCGCAGGAGTGCCGCGCCGACGTCAAGCCCCATATAGCCGGGAAAGCCCTCCATAAGCTTGCGGTAATCCGAATACGCTATCCAGCCGAGGACGGTGATTTTCAGGACGGATTTCACAAGCTCCGCGAGTGTGCGGACGGAGAATATGCGGGACAGACCCTGTATGGGGCTTATCCTGCCGAGCTTTGGGGAAAGGGGCTTTGTCGTGAACAGGAAGCCGACCTGCAGCAGATTGACGGCGAGACCGGACAGCATCGCCGCCGCGAGGACAGGCAGCAGTATGGAACCCATATCGGAAAACGCCCTGCCGAGCATGTTCCGGAACAGCCCGTCCGACAGTCCGCCGAGGCCGAGAACCGTACTCTCCGAAAGATAATCACGGCAGAGCGCGGCGAGCTTTTCCGTAAGCGACGGCCAGAGCAGCAGCAGCAACGAGAACATCACGGCGGCGCAAAACGCCGTGTTGACCTCCGCGCTTTTGAGAACTTGTCCCTCGCGCCGCGCATCCCGCCTCTTTTTCTCGCTGGCTTTCTCTGTCTTCTCGCTCGACCCCTGCCTCGCCAAATCCCGTCACCCGCCTTTTCGCCGCGCAAAACGATTCCGACGCCCCGCGGCTCGCCGCGAGACCGTTTACTGAACCATTATACTTCCATCAGGCGCGATAAATCAAGAGGCGCCCTCAAATTTTCGGCGCCGGGCCGCCGCCCCGTCCCCGTCCCCGCAAAAAAAAGAAAAAACCTCAAAAAAACCCTTTACACGCCCCGTCGAATGTGGTAAAGTAAGGTACGAAGCGGGCTGATGGCCGCCGCGCGCCAATGTAACAGACTCCCCGAACTGTTGCATTGGAGGAAAAACGCCTGCGGGCGCGCGGTTTTTCGGAGGCTCGCGCAGACCGCCGGATGCCCGGCGGCGCGCCCGGAGGGGTGCGGGTGCCTGCGGGGGAAC
>JAITJC010000041.1 GCA_031279125.1 Oscillospiraceae bacterium | reverse complement strand
GCCGGAGGCGGCGACACGCGCTACGCCACCATCGTGGACGTGAGCTTCATGTGGCTGTTCACGATACCCTCCGCCGCGCTGAGCGCGTTTGTGTTCGGGTTCCCGCCCGTCGTCACGTTTTGCTTCCTCAAAGCGGACCAGCTGCTGAAATGCATACCGAACGCCATAACTTGCAACCGCTACAAATGGGTCAAAACGCTGACGCGGTGAGCCGAGGCATACGCGAAAGCGCGGCCATTTCAGTCCGATAATACAAAAACTCAGTGCTATTTTACAACAATTTCCCGCCAAAACGCTTGACAGGCCATTTTGGGCGTGTTATTCTGTCGTATCATAAGCGACCGCGCCGGTTTTCGCCTGACGCGGGCTTAAATGAGGTAATGTTTATGACCGACAGCATAACCGGCTTCGCCCCGTTCGACGACTGGGACGAGAGCTTCAAACGAATGACGGAGGGCGGGGAGGCGGAACGCGCGGAGTTCTTCCGTAGGCTCCGGCGGTCGATGTTCCTCGTGCCGCAGTCCCTTGAAGGGAACGGTCTGTCGCTTCTCAGCACACAGCACGGCGAGCTGTTCCTCCCGGCGTTCACGACGAGCGGGGAGTTCCGCAAGTGGGAGCGCCATGAGGACGGCGCGACGGTGCGCACGTTTGAGGTGCTGCACGGTTGCGTGACGGACGACGAGAGGCTCGCGGGCATCGTCATAAACCCGTTCGGCGGTCAGCTCGTGCTCAAACGCCAAGATCTCGACGGGCTTGAGAACGCCGCGACGGGTATGACGCGCGAGCGCGTGGAGCATCGCGGCAGGCTGACGCTCGAAGCCGCGAAATACGCCCCCGGACTCGCGAAAGCGTTCTCCGCCGCGCTGAAAGACAGCGGGATGGAGGTGTTCGAGGCGTACATTCTCGCCGCGCGGCAGGAGGACGGGGAAACGCCGCGTCCGCTGTTCCTCATCGACTTCAACGGAGACAGGAAAACGCTGTTCCCGCGCGTTGCGCGGGCGGTACAGCCGCATATGAAAGCCGGGGACAAATTTGAGCTTCTGAAAGCGGACTACGCGCTTTTGGAAGCGGCGCGGGCGAAAGCGGAACCCGTGTACGTGAAATGACGGTGTCGTAAATTTTTATCGCTTGGCGTAAAACTCGCTCGAATAGTAATACAGTTCCTCAAGCGCCGCCTTTTGAATCTCCGGGTCGAACACGGCTATGGAGTTCGCGACTATCTTGCCTCGCGGCGCGTACTTGTCCACGAAGCGGCGGATGAGTTCGCGGGCCTCCGCGGGTGTCTTCGCGCCCTCTATGCCCTCTATCGGCGTCGTTATCGCGATTTTCTCCGAATAGTCGCGCGTGAGCATTTCAAAATCGTTTATCGGCTGGGGCGTCCAGGCGTCCAGCCCGAGCTCCACGAACTCGTCTATGTACTGCTGTGTCAGGCCGCACGAGTGCAGTTCGACGTACTTGCCCTTTTCGTGGCAGAAGTCGATAACCGGCTTTGTCGCGGGCATAATGAATTCGCGGAACATTTCGTTGGAGAAGAAGCCGGAGCGCTGATGTCCCCAGTCGTCGCCGTAAATTACGCAGTCGACGGGCGCGTATTTCTCAAAGATGATATTTAGGAATTTTATCTTGTAATCGCGCATCATCTCAAAGAACGCCATGACCTCCTCCGGCTCCTCATACATTGCCACAAGGGTCTCATCCATCGGCATAAGCTCGTGCAGACGCTCGAATATCCCCTCCACGCAGTGGAAGACGTGCGCCCTGTCCGGGTCGTACCGCGCCGTCTGAACCTTCGCGTCCTCCTCCCACGGCATACCGTCGAGGTTCGGCGGCTTCACCTGCTCGCGCCACTTCGTGATGTCTGTCAGGACGCGGTAGCCCGGCGTTGGCATCTGCCCGTTTATGCCGGGGACATATGTCCAGTGCTGGCCCCACCAGTCATAGCCCGTGCCTTCGAGAGGCGCGTGCTCGGCGTAGAGATCCGGCCACATGACCTGGCTGTCGGTCAGCCAGATAGGCATCCACGACGGCGTCTTGCCCGCGAACAGGCGGAGCAGGTTCTCCCGAGCCGTTATCGGGCGATCCCCGGGGTACAGCGGCTGCGGCGGCTGCTGCATCATAAACGGATACGTGCCGGGGGGCTGAATCGAGGGGGGCATTTTTGAGATGTCAAGCATGGTGTAAGCTCCTTAAAAATAAAATTATTTTTCCGCTAATGTATTATCACCCGCAGGCCTATTGCCTCCAGCTGGCGTTTTCGCGCCGCGATAAGCTCATCCCCGGGCGGCGTGATTTCTATCGCGGGGTGAGGCCTGCCGAGGCGCTCCCATTTCACGACGCCGAGGTTGTGGTACGGCAGAAGCTGTATGATTTCCACAGCGTCCCCAAGCGATTTGACGAAGTCCCCGAGCGCCGAAAAAGCCTCGGCGGAATCGTTGTACAGCGTCAGGACGGGCACGCGGATTTGAAGTTTTCCGCCCGCCCCCGCGAGACGGCGCGCGTTTTCCAGGATAAGCCCGTTCGGCACGCCCGTGCCGCGCCGGTGCAGATCGCTGTCAGTATGCTTTATATCGTACAGGAACAAATCCGTATACGGCAGTACGGCCTCAAGCGCGCCCCACGGGGCGAAGCCCGTCGTATCGACGGCGGTGTGTACGCCCTCTGCCTTGCACGCCTTGAGAAACGCCGGCAAAAACTCCGGCTGGCACAGACATTCCCCGCCGGATACCGTGACGCCGCCCCCGGACGTCTTGAAAAACGGCATATCGCGGCGCACGCGCTCCATAAGCTCGCCGACGGTGTAATCCGTGCCGCACATATATAAAGCGCGCGAGACGCAGACGGAGGCGCAGGCGCCGCAGTTTACGCATTTGGAGCGGTCGACGCTCGCAACGCGAAGCTCCCCGCCGCGCGCGTCTTTTCTCAGCTCCCCCGGGGATATGGCGCCGTTAGGGCAGACGCCGAGACAGCGCCCGCATTTTTCAACGCCGGCGCACTTGATTGCCATCCGGTTGAGTTCCGCGCCGAATTCCTGCGACTCCGGGCTGTGGCACCACAGGCAGCGCAGAGGACAGCCCTTCATGAAGCACGTCAGGCGTATGCCCGGCCCGTCGTGAACGGAGAATCCCTGGATGTCATAGAATTTCCCGGTGAGAGCCGTATCGCCCATAGCAAAATACCCCTAAGCCGAGATGTTTGTTTGGGAGACGTCCGCAGACGCCCCCGCCGCAGTATACCCGCAGTATACCATATATTTTTTTTATTGTAAAATATGATTCGCGGGAATATAATTACTGACCGTGACAGTAATTATTGCGGAGGCGCGCGTATGTCGTTCGACATTCATTATTATTTCAGAAAACCCGAAAAATTCCCGATCCCCGGTTTTCTCGCGGAGCTGCGCGAGCCGCGGGAGATACTTGAGCTCGCCGTGACGTTTCTCGAAAATTCGCTCGTGAGGCACGATATACGCGAAAATCACGGGACGATACGCGCCGGAAGCGGAGGGGATACGGCGATGCCCGTGTTTCACAACAGCTATTACGTAGACAGCGGGACGGTCATATACAACGGCGCGACGATCATAGGCCCCGTGTATATCGGCAAGGACGCTGAAATTATGCCCGGCGCGCTCATCCGCCCGTATACTATCGTAGGCGACGGCTGCAGCGTCGGGCATGGCAGCGAGGTCAAGCACACGGTTATGTTCGGCGGCGCGAAAATAGCGAGCCTGGCGTTCGCGGGGGACAGCGTGCTCGGCGCGTCGGCGAGGCTCGGCTCCGGCGCTATAACGGCCAACAGGCGCTTTGACCAGTCGGAGATAACGGCGAGGGCGGGGGAGGAGACAAGAAGCCTCGGCGCGGATAAATTCGGGCTGATTTTGGGCGATTCCTCACGCCTGGGGGCAAACTGCGTCACACAGCCGGGGACGCACATCGGGCCCGGAGCGTGGATATTCCCCGGCGTCGCAGCGCGCGGTTTCATCCCGGAAAATACGCGCGTCACGGAAGATCGGACGCTGAAATTTTCGCCGAACGACCCGGCGGAACTGAGGCCGTAGGGGGTAAATCGGCGCGGAGGGCAATTCCCCCTATATCTCGCAGAACGTCAGCCGCTGGCGCTGTTCTGAAATATCGATGTCGAACACCGTAGTGCCGCGCCCGCCGTCGGAGCGCTCAATGCTGATGTTCTTCCCCGCGAAATAGTTCCTCACGAATTCGTCGAGCTTGCCGTCATCAAGCTCCAGTTCCTCCAAAAACACGTCCCGCATCTGATTGCCGGAGCATTTGTTGAAAATCTCCCTCGTCATCTCGTATTCCCGAATCATTGTTTGCGCGCTCCTTTCAGCGCCGCCGTATACAGCGCGTTTTTCGATACGCCGAAGCGCTCGGCGGCGAGCCTCGCCGCGTCCCTAAGAGACATCCCCCGCTCTGAAAGCCTTTCCAGCTCCGCTTGCGCGGCGGACGGGTCGCCCCGGATCTCCGGCGGCGGCGCGCCCTCTATGACAAGGACGAATTCGCCCCTCGGCGCGCGCTCGCGGAATGTCTCGACTGCCTCCGACAGCGTACAGCGCAACGTCTCTTCGTGTATCTTCGTCAGCTCGCGCGATATGGAGACGCGCCTGTCCCCGAGCGCTTCCAGCATATCGGAAAGCGTTCGGAGGAGCTTGTGCGGCGCTTCGTAAAATATCATCGCGCGGCGCTCATCTTTCAGTTCGCAAAGCCTTTCGGAACGGGCGCGGCGCGCCGTTGACAGGAAGCCCTCGAACGTGAACCTGCCGGAGCCGAGCCCCGACGCGGCGAGGGCCGCCACGGCGGCGCAGGGACCGGGCACGGATATGACTTCAATGCCGGCGGACGCGCACAGCCGCACAAGCGCCTCTCCGGGGTCGCTGACAGCCGGCGTGCCGGCGTCCGTCACAAGCGCGCAGGACTCCCCGGCGAGCAGACGGGCGGCGATTTTATCGCCGCTTTCAGCCATATTGTGCGCGTAATAGCTGATAAGCGGCTTTTTTATGCCGAGGTGGTTTAGCAGTTTCAGCGTGACGCGAGTATCCTCGGCGGCGATGAAATCGACCTCCGCGAGCGTCCCGGCAGCGCGCGGGGAAATATCGCCGAGGTTGCCTATCGGCGTGGCGACGATATAAAGAATTCCGCTGATGGCGCCGGAAGAAAGCTTTTGCACTGCCATTCCTCGTTTTCGGTGTTATCGCGTTTTCAGGCTCCGCGCTCCGCCCGCGCCGGGAAGGGCGCGGGCGGAGCGGGCGAGGACTACTTCTCGATTGCCGACACGGGACAGGATTCGGCGCAAGAGCCGCAGTCCACGCACTTTTCGGGATCGATTTCGTAGTGCTCCTTGCCCTCCGAGATGGCCTCGGTGGGACAGGACGCGGAGCAGGAGCCGCAGGAGATGCACTCTCCGGTGATTTGGTGGGACATTTGCTGTTCCTCCTTCAATATAAAGTGAACGGCGTTTGCCGCCCGCGAAGCGATTTTAACACCGGAGGGGAGGAAAATCAAGAGAGAATTTTTTTCGAGCGCTGACGAAGCCCGTCAGCGCTCGGGCGGGACGCCGAGGACAACGGCATAATAAAACCCCTTGCGGCATATAGTCTGATTATGAAATTGCCGAAAGTGGAGTGATGTTTTTGAAAACCGGCATCGAGGAACGCGCCTGTGATTTGGCGGCATACATCATAGAGAGCCGTGCGACGGTCCGGGCGGCGGCAAAACGCTTCGGAATAAGCAAGAGCACGGTACATAAGGATCTGTCCGAGCGCTTGGAGGGCATAAGCAGACCATTGTACCTTCAGGTCAAGGCGATTTTGGAATACAACAAGGCGGAGAGGCACATAAGAGGGGGGATGGCGACACGGGAGAAATACAAGAAGCGGGCGTGACGTGAAAACCCGCCGCCGGGCCGCGCGGCGGCTAAAACAGGTTGAGCCGGCGCTCCTCGGCGTCGCCGTCCGTCAGCTTGGCGCCGGCGGCGGGGATGCTGCGCGCCGCGTAGCGCGCGCGGTTTTGTATCGCCGTTTCTGATAGGAGCGCCGCGCGTATGAGCTTCGTCCCTCGGCGCAGTGTCAGCGCCTGCACGCCCTGCGTGCCGCGCGTCGTCTTGGGGACAAGCTGGGCGGAGCTGAATACCATGGCTCGCCCGTCCGAAGAGTACAGGGCGAGTTCCGCTTCCTCGCGGATTACAATCATCGCTGCGGCATCGCTCTTGTCGCCGTACGCGCCCGTGAGGCGGCGCCTGTTCGTCTTTGTCGCGTAGGCGGATAGCGGGACGCGCGCGGCCTTGCCGTTTTCAAAGAATATCAGGAGCGTCGCCGAATAGTCCTCCGGGTCGAGCGCGTAAATGACATTCTCCCCGTCGTCCATGCCGAGCGCGGACGGCAGATATACTCCGAGCGACGACACTTTCATGTCCTCAAAGTCGCGCAGGCGCGCCTTGTAGCACTGGCGGCGGTCGGTGAACACGAGAAGCTCGTTTTTGTTCGAGGATTCAAAGGATAGAAACGCGCCGTCGGACTCCTTGTACTTCTGCTCGGCACCCGTGCGGAGGGACTGCGGCGTGATTTTTTTGAAGTAGCCCTCGCGCGAGATGAAGACGTTCACGGGATAATCCGGCGCGTCGTCCTCCGGTTCGTCCGGTTCCTCGCCTCCGCCGCTTACTATCCCCGTTTTTCTCGGCGCGCCGTATTTTTTCGCGATTTCCTCCAGCTCGCGCGTTATGATGCCGCGCACGCGGGCGGGCTTCGCGAGAATGTCCTGAAGGTCGGCGATGTCGCGTTCGAGGGAGGCCGTTTCCTCCGTGCGTTTTATGATGTATTCGCGGTTTATATTGCGAAGCTTTATATCAGCGATGTAATCGGCCTGTGTCTCATCTATGCCGAAGCCGATCATGAGGTTCGGCACGACGTCGCGTTCCTCGTCCGTCTCGCGTATGATTTTGATTGCGCGGTCAATGTCGAGCAGTATCTTGCCCAGCCCGACAAGAAGATGGAGCTTCTCCGACTTTTTCTCCATATCGCCGTACACGCGGCGGCGGACGCACTCCACGCGCCACGCGCACCATTCCGACAGTATCCCCCGCACGCCCATGACGCGCGGAGAACCCGCGATGAGGATGTTGAAGTCGCAGGAGAAGCTGTCGGTCAGCGGCGTGAGCCGCATGAGTTTCGCCATTGTCTTACCGGGATCCGCGCCGCGCTTTAAGTCGATGGCGAGCTTCAGCCCCTGCAGGCCTGTTTCGTCGCGCATGTCGGACACCTCGCGCAGCTTGCCCGCTCGTATGAGCTCCGCCGCCTTGTCTATTATCGCCTCCGCCGTCGTGGAGTATGGAATTTCCGTGACCTCTATGATATTCTCGTCCTTGTCGTACCGCCAGCGCGCGCGCGCCTTGAAGCTCCCGCGCCCCGTTTCGTAGATGGCCGCCATTTCGTCGCGGCTGTATATTATCTCGCCGCCGGTGGGGAAGTCGGGGGCTGGCATGTATTCAAATAAATCGCAGTTTTCGTCGCGCAGATACGCCGCCGCGGCGCGGCAGACTTCCGCCAAGTTGAAGCCGCATATGCGGCTTGCCATGCTGACGGCTATGCCCATATTCGCCGAGACGAGGATGTTCGGGAACGCCGTGGGCAGCAGGACGGGTTCCGTCGTCGTCGAATCGTAGTTGTCCGCGAAGTCCACCGTGCCCCGGTCTATATCGCGGAAAAATTCGGCGCAGATCGCGGAGAGCTTCGCCTCCGTATAGCGCGCGGCGGCGCACGCCATATCGCGGGAATAGACCTTGCCGAAGTTGCCCTTCGAGTCCACGAACGGGGTGAGAAGCGCTTCGTAGCCCGCCGACAGGCGCACGAGCGTGTCGTAAATCGCGCCCTCCCCGTGCGGGTTCAGGCGCATCGTCTGCCCGACGATGTTCGAGGATTTTGTCCGCCCCCCGGAGAGGAGTCCCATTTTGTACATCGTGTACAGCAGTTTGCGCTGAGACGGCTTGAAGCCGTCTATCTCCGGCAGCGCGCGCGAGACGATGACGCTCATGGCGTAAGGCATATAGTTCGTCTCAAGCGTTTCGACGATGGGCTGCTCTATGACCTCCGCGCGCAGGCCGAGGACGTTAGGGTTGGAGCTTTTGGGCGCGGTTTCGGGCTTTTTCTTCTTTGCCATATGCGACCTTTCCTTAACTTATAACGCGGGGCTACGACACGTCGGCGGCGTCAAGGTACTTGTAGCCGTTTGCCGCGATGTGTTCCTTGCGCCCCGCGAGGTTGTCGCCGAGCAGCAGGTCGAACATATCCGCCGTCTGCCGGACGTCCGTCGGCATGACACGTATGAGGCGGCGCGTCTCGGGATTCATCGTCGTGAGCCACATCATTTCGGGGTCGTTTTCCCCGAGACCCTTGCTGCGCTGGATCGTGCGCTTCGCGTCGCCGAGGCCGGACACGATCTCCGCCTTCTCGCGCTCGGAATACGCGAAATACGTCTTGCCTCCGCTGTTGATTTCAAAAAGCGGGGATTCCGCGATGTGGACGAAACCGCGCTCTATGAGCGTCGGGACGAGGCGGTAGAGCATCGTCAGTATGAGCGTGCGGATCTGGAAGCCGTCCACGTCGGCGTCCGTGCAGATGATGACGCGCTTCCAGCGCAGGGTGCCGAGGTCGAACGCGGACAAATCCCGCGTGTGCTTGCCGCGCAGTTCCACGCCGCAGCCGAGGACCTTCAGGAGGTTCGTGATGATTTCGTTTTTGAAAATCTTGTCGTAGTCCGCCTTCAGGCAGTTGAGGGGCTTGCCGCGCACGGGCATTATGCCCTGAAATTCCGCGTCGCGCGAGAGTTTGCACGCCCCGAGCGCGCTGTCGCCCTCCACGATGTAAATCTCGCGGCGCTCCGTGTCGCGCGTGCGGCAGTCCACGAATTTTTCCACGCGGTTTGAGATGTCGAGCGAGCCGGAGAGCTTTTTTTTGAGGTTCAAGCGCGTCTTTTCCGCCGTTTCGCGGCTGCGCTTGTTGATGAGGATCTGCTCCGCCGCGCGCGAGGCCTCCGAAGGGTTTTCGAGGAAAAATATCTCCAATTGCGCGCGCAGGAATTCCGCCGTCGCGTCCTGAATGAATTTGTTCGTTATGGATTTTTTCGTCTGGTTTTCGTAAGAGGTCTGCGTGGAAAAACTGCTTGTGACGAGGATGAGGCAGTCGGATACGTCGTTCCAGGTGATTTTCGACTCGTTCTTCTGGTACTTGCCGCTTTTCTTCAAAAAGCCGTCGAATTCCGAGACGAAGGCGCTTTTGGAGGCCTTCTCCGGCGCGCCGCCGTGTTCGAGCCAGGAGGAGTTGTGGTAGTACTCCGCGACGGAGACGCGGCCCGAAAAGCAGAACGCCGCTGAGAGCTTGACCTTGTACTCCGGCTTGTCCTCGCGGTCGCGCCCGCGCCTTTCCGCCGAGGCGAATATGGGGCGCGTGAGCGCGTCCTCCCCCGCGAGCTCGCCCACGTAGTCGGCTATGCCGTCGGAGTAGAGGAAATCCGTCGTTTCAAAATCTCCGTTTTCGAGCTGGTTTTTGAACCTGAACGTCACGCCGCTGTTGACGACCGCTTGGCGCTTCAGCGTGTCAGTGAAGTATTCCGGCGGCACGGCGATATCGGTGAACACGTCGAGGTCGGGGCGCCAGCGTATGACGGTGCCCGTGCGCCTGTCTGTGTACGGCTCGCTTTTCAGCCCGCCGGAGTTCTCGCCCTTTTCAAAGCGGAGCGTATATTTTTTGCCGTCGCGGAAGCTCGTCACGTCCATATACTCGGATGAGTACTGCGTTGCGCAAGAGCCGAGGCCGTTCAAGCCGAGCGAGAACTCGTAGCTCTCTCCCGTGTCGTTGCCGTACTTGCCGCCGGCGTAAAGCTCACAGAACACGAGCTCCCAATTGTAGCGCCCCTCCGCCTCGTTCCAGTCCACGGGGCAGCCGCGCCCGAAGTCCTCAACTTCTACCGAATAATCGCTGAACCTCGTAACACAGATAAGATCGCCCGCGCCCTCGCGCGCCTCGTCTATGGCGTTTGACAGAATCTCAAAGACGGCGTGGCAGCACCCCTCCAGCCCGTCGGAGCCGAAGATGACGCCGGGGCGTTTCCGCACCCTGTCGGCACCCCGGAGGGAGGATATGCTATCGTTGCCGTAATCCTTCGCGCTTTTTTTCAATTCAAGCTCTCCAATATATAGCGTAGCGTCCGAAAAAAACGCCCTTATGTAGTATAAGGGCTGCCGCGCGGGAATGCAAGAGGGAAATCGGACGAAACAGGGCGAGGTGAAAAGTAAATGCCGTCGCCCGGCGGGAACTGCGTTTTCCCGTTGCTTTTACCGCTTGCTCGTGCTATAATTGCCGCGGTGAATTTCGCGGAATTCGCCGGGCCGCGCTTTCCGATGGGCAAAGACAACGGAACTGCACCCAATACTGAAAAGCGCGGTGTTGCACTGTGAGATTGAAGCCATCCACCCGTTCGCCGGAGTGAACACTCTGGAGCAGAAACTTTTGAGCCGAAATAATTTCACCCTGCCTGACAAGCGGGGGTGAAAACAGGCGGGGAGAAAAACTATGCGTACAAAAATATACACATTTCTCGCGGCGACGCTGTTCGCCGCCCTCGCGGGCTGCGCGGGGGAACAGACCGCGCAGCCCGAGGGTGACGACGCGGCGGGGCGGGTCTTTTTGAAAATTTCGTGCGGGACGCTCGTCGAAAGGCCGGAAGCCCTTGAGGCGGAAAAGCGGGAGCTTATCCCGGAGGACGGCGTCATCCTGTCGGTCGAAACGGCGCTTGAGGAAGGCGACAGCGCGTTCGACGCGCTCCTGCGGGAGTGCCGCGCCGCGAAAATCCCGCTGGAGTTCTCCGAAACGCCCGGCACGGGCGCAAAGTACGTCGAGGGGATTTACAACATATACGAGCTCGACGGCGGGGAACTTTCCGGATGGACGTACAGCGTGACGCGCGGCGGGGAGCGGGAGTTTCCCGGTATGGGCTCGTCCGCGTACGCGCTGAAAGACGGCGACGCGGTGGAGTGGCTGTACACGCTGGAACTCGGCGCGGACGTCGGGGACACATACGGGCTTCAGGGGGGTGACGGAAATATGGATATCGAAAAAACGCCGGAGGCGATAGCGTCGGAACTGCTGCTTACCCTGCGCGGCGGGAATGCGGATGAAATCCTCGCGTTCATGGACGACACGATGCGCGCCCACCTCAAGGATACGGCGGGCGGGCTGTGGGGGCAGCTTGTGGCGTCGTACGGGGAATTTTCCGGCACCGGGAACACGCGCCGCGCCGACGAGGGCGGATATAAAGTCGTTCTGGCGGAGATATTTTTTGAAAAAGCGACGCTCATCCAGCGCACCATGACGGACGGCGAGGGGCGCGTTGCCGGGCTGTTCTTCACGGAGGGGGAGTTTCCGGACGGCGAAACGGCGGATGTAACGTCTTAAAAATCCTCCTCCTCAAAGCGCGCGCGCAATTTTTCGAGCGCGCGCGTCTCTATGCGCGACACGTACGAGCGCGATATGCCGCGCTCGGCGGCGATCTCACGCTGCGTGCGCGCGGCGAGTCCGCGCAGACCGTAACGGTGGGAGATTATCTCCGCCTCGCGGGGCGTCAGGGACTCTTTTATGTACCGCTCCAAGCGCTCGCGCGTTTCGGCGGCGGAGATGTTTTCGAACATGTCGTCCTCCGCGCTCACGAGGTCGAGGACAGTCAGCGCGTTGCCGTCGCGGTCGGTATCCACGGGGTCGGAGAGCGACACATCGCCCGACGAGCGGCGCCGCCCGCGGAAATGCATGAGTATCTCGTTTTCGATGCAGCGGGAGGCGTAAGTGGACAGGCGTACCTTCTTCTCCGGCTTGTATGTGGAGATGCCTTTTATGAGCCCGATCGTGCCTATTGAGATAATGTCGTCCTTGTCGTTTTCCTGCGTATAATACTTTTTCATAATGTGCGCGACGAGGCGCAGATTGCGCTCTATGAGCACGCGGCGGGCGTCTTGGTCGCCCGCGATCATGCGCTCGACGTATTCGCGCTCCTCCGACTCCGAAAGAGGCTTCTGAAACGTCCCCCCGAGCTCTGTGAGGCGAAGCATGAGCCATGGGGAAGCGAGAAGCAGCGCGAGGAAAGCTGAAAGCATAAAAACACCACCGAACCGTTATTTTACGGAATTGTATTCAGCGGCGCTTTGTCCGTATGCCGGGACATTTTTCATATTGACAAGCATCAATACGTGTGTTATACTGACGGCACATTCAGGCGTGAGGAGGCAGGACGATGAAGAAAAACGATTTCATCCGCGTATTCCGGGCGTTCACGGATTCGACTAGGCTGCAGATACTTGAAATATTGCGAAACGGGGAGCAGTGCGCGTGCGTCCTGCTCGAGGACTTGGAAATCAGCCAGCCCACGCTGTCGCATCATATGAAAATACTCTGTGATTCCGGAATTGTAAAACGGCGCAAAGCTGGCAAGTGGAGCTATTACGAAATCGACGAGGAGGGCTGCGCCTGCGCCAAAACCCTGCTCGACAGGGTGGCCGACAGAAAATACGGCGCGCTCCTGCCATTTGTCAGCAAGGCGCGCCGGATATTCGAATCGCTCGCGGCGAGACCCGCCGGCGCGGCAAGCTCCGCGCTTAAGCCGGCGCATATTCGATGAGCGGCATAAAAACCGCCTATGCCGCCGCGTACGCCGACGGCACGGCGCTGTGCTCTACGAATGCGTACGGGGATTTATCCGCCGTGCCGGAGGAGGTTCGCAACGCGCGGCAGGGGTGCGGCAGTCCGACGGGGGACGCGAAAGCGTACATCAAGCGCGGAGATGTCGTCGTGGATCTCGGCTGCGGCGCGGGGCTTGACGCTTTTCTCGCCGCTTTGCTTGTCGGGGAGCGCGGGCGCGTCGTCGGCGTCGATTTCACGCCGGAGGCGCTTTCAATCGCGCGGCGCAACGCTTTCCCGAATATGGAGTTTGAGGAGGCGGACTTTCGGGAACTGCCGCTCGCCGACTGCTCCGCCGACGTCATAATCTCAAACTGCGCCATAAACCTCGCGGAGGACAAGACCGCCGTATTCGCGGAGATTTATCGCGTGCTCAAGCCCGGCGGGCGTTTCGTGATTTCTGACATCACCGCGTTTCAGCCCGTGCCGCTCTATATCCGCCATGACCGGGAAATGCTCAAGCGCTGTATCGGCGGGGCGCTTGAGTTTGCTGAGTTCGCCGCGCTGGCGCGGAGGGCGGGACTGCTCGGCTTCGGCGCGGTGAGCGTCCGGGGTTACGCGAGAATCGACGGGCTGGACTTCGTTTCCGTGACGGCAGCGGCGCACAAGGTTCCGGAGGCGGAGGGAGGAGGCGCGCCGGTCGTTCTCACGGGACCCATGAGCCGCGCCGTGACGGAGTTCGGGGAGTTCCGGAGAGGCGAGACGAGGGACGCGGACGCGGAAACGGCGGCGGCGCTGCGTCTGCCGGCATACAAGCCGTACTTCAGCTTCAAGGAGGCGCCTCCCGTGAGAAAAATTCTTCCGAAGAGCGGTGCTTGCAGATATACGGGCAATTTCGCCGTGCTGACCGGGGCGTTTTCGGAGATCGAGGATGACGACGGACATATCTGCAGGCTTGGTGAGCCTATCGAGGTTTGCGGCAAGACGAGCGCCGTTTTCGGCAAGCGCGGTTACCGCGGGCTTGTGACGCTCATAAACCGCGCGGCGGGGCGGGACGTTGAGGCGGCGGACGCGGTATGCGGCGGCGGGTGTTGCTGACCCCGCGGCCGCGGGATGTCCGCCCGCGTTTCCGTGCAACTCCCGGAGAGGTGTGATTTTGCCTATGAACGTTTATAAAATTTCCGGCGGCGAGCTGACCTCGCTCGAACTTAAATGTCTGCTCGTCAGCCGGGGGGTGAAATGCGACAAAGCTGTGTACCGGCGTTTCGGCGGAGAGTACCGGCTAAACGT
>JAITJC010000016.1 GCA_031279125.1 Oscillospiraceae bacterium | reverse complement strand
GACATCACGTTTTCCGACAAGAACAACAAGCTGGCCTATCCGCACCAGACATCCTGGGGCTTTTCCACGCGCACGATAGGCGGCATAATCATGACGCACGGGGACGACAGCGGGCTCGTGCTTCCGCCGGGAGTCGCGCCTGTGCAGGTCGTCGTCGTCCCCGTCGCGTCGCACAAGCCGGGCGTCCGGGAAAAGGCGGGCGAACTGCTGGCTCGTCTGAAAGGCATCGGTCTGCGCGCGAAGCTTGACGATTCGGACAACTCCCCCGGCTGGAAGTTCGCGGAGCACGAGATGCGCGGCGTACCCGTGCGCATCGAGCTCGGCCCCAAGGATATAGAAGCGGGGCAATGCATAGTCGTCCGCCGCCCGGACGGCGAGAGGCTGGCGACGCCGCTGCTCGAGCTTGAAGCGCGTCTGCCCGCGATACTCGGCGATATTCACAATATTTTATACGCGCGGGCGAAGGAAAACCTTGTGTCAAACACGCGCCGGGCGGAAACGATGGCCGAAATAAAGAACATGACCGCCGAAAAAGCCGGTTTCATAAAAACCGCGTGGTGCGGTAACGAGGTCTGTGAAGTCAAGATGAAAGAGGACGCCGGGCTCTCAAGCCGCTGCCTGTCGGCGGACGGGGAGCGCGTCGGGGACACATGCCCCGTGTGCGGCGGAAAGGCGGATAAGACAGTCGTCTGGGGCGTCGCGTACTAACCTGTCAACCTGTCGCGGAATAATTTCGTTTGTGATGGCGAAGCCGTGACAAACGAAATTATTCTCGCGGTTTTCGCCTTGATTTTCGGGTCCGGCGGGTGTAGAATGACTCGAACCGTTTGTCCGGCGCATTTGTTTTTGACAGAGGTAGTGTTCATTGGAGGAACCGAAAAAGCAAAATTACCTGCGCGGAGTCGCCATACTCGGCTCGACAGCCATTCTTGTAAAGGTGATCGGCGCGATATATAAGCTCCCTCTGTACAACATTCTCGACAATGAGGGCGCGGCGCACTTTCAGGTGGCGTATCAGGTGTATACGATGCTGCTGGCGATCTCGCTGTCCGGTATACCCGTGGCGCTGTCACGTCTCGTGGCGGCCGCCCGGGCCACCGGGGACGCGGGCGGAGTCAAGCGGTATTTTTCCGTCTCGCTGCCGGCGTTTGCGACCGTGGGACTCGCTTTCGCGCTCGCCATGTTCTTCAAGAGCGACTCGCTGGCGAGGGCGATGGGAGACGTCCACGCCGCCGCCGGGTTGCGCGCGCTCGCGCCGGGCGTATTTTTCTGCTGCGTAATCTCGGTTTATGAGGGGTACAGTCAGGGACACGGGAACATGACGCCCACGGCGCTCAAGCAGATAATCGAGGTCTTGTGCAAGCTCGCGGCGGGTCTCACTATCGCGTGGCTGCTGCTGCGCGCCGGATACGCGTCGCCGTACGTCGCGGCGGGAGCCATATCGGGCGCGTCGATAGGATTGGCGGCGGCGCTTCCCGTGCTCATGGCGCTCAAACGCAGAATTGACCGCTCGGAGACGTACCCGGCGTCCGGCGCCGCGTCTGCGGCGGCGTCCGGGAGAGGCGCCACGCTCGCGCGTATATTTAAGGTGAGCGTACCTATCACGCTCGGCGCGTCGTTCATGAGTATAATGACGGTCATAGACACAAAACTCGTGCTGTGGAGACTTGAACGGAGCGCCGGCTATTCCGCGGAGCAGGCGCAGGCGCTGTACGGCGCTTACGCGAAAGGGCAGCCGTTTTTGCAGTTGCCGTCCGCGCTTATCGTGCCGTTTACGCTCAGTATCATCCCAGCCATCTCGGCGGCCGCGGCCTCCGGGCGTTCCGGCGACGCGCGCGAGGTGATGGCTTCCTCGCTCAAACTGACGTGCCTTGTGGCGATGCCGGCCGGCGCCGGGATAACCGTGCTGGCAAGGCCGATATTCGGCGCGCTGCTGGGACAGAGCGGCGTCGGTGCGGATGTGCTGGCGATATTCGGACTCGCGTCGTTCTTCATATGTATGCAGCTGCTCACGACGGCTTTTTTGCAGGCCAACGGACACGAGCGCGTCCCGGCCGTGACGTATCCCATCGGCGGACTCATACAAATCGCGCTCGACTGGGTGCTGGTGGGCGACCCTAGGGTAGGTATTCTCGGTTCGCCGTTCGGGACGCTCGCCTGTTATCTGTCCATCACGCTTATGAATCTTGCGGTGATAGCGCGACGCGTGAAGAACAGGCCGCGTTTCGCGGCGGCGTTCTTGCGTCCCGCGCTGTGTACGGCCGTCATGGGCGCGGCCGCGTATTCGGTGTACAATCTGCTGGAGCGCGCGCTCACAAGCGTCCTGGGACACTATGGGCGGATGGAGACGCTCATCTGCCTTTGCGCGGCCGTCGCCGTCGGCGCGGCGGTGTACCTGACGCTTGTGCTGCTCACGGGCGCCATAACGCGCGACGACCTGAAATCGATGCCGCGTGGCGGCAGGTTGGCGGATATTCTCAGGTTGAAGTAGCGACGCGCCGCCGCGCCGTCCCGGCCGCGCGAAAATGCAAAATGCAAAGAATAATTTCGTTTGTGATGGCAAAGCCATCACAAACGAAATTATTCGCAAAATATCCTCTTGACAAAGGCCCGGCGAATGTTGTAATATAGCGTCACAATGCGGTCACGAAGGCCGCCCGGACAGATACGCGCCGCCCCTCGCGAGTTTTCCCGCCCCCAACGCTTACAATATAATACTGCCAAACTACAATTTAACCACGAAGGTTAACGCTCCGCGAGAACGCGGTGGTTGCCCGCGTGGTTTTTTTACCGCGCGGAACGAAGGAAAGAAC
The DNA here is from genome assembly GCA_031279125.1 of Oscillospiraceae bacterium. Taxonomy (GTDB): domain Bacteria; phylum Bacillota; class Clostridia; order Oscillospirales; family Oscillospiraceae; genus JAIRRO01. The sequence continues at coordinate 384 of JAITJC010000016.1, read as the reverse complement.
GAAAGGAAGACAAAAAAAGGAATGGTTGTCAAAATGAAAAAAGCAAGAATTTCGGCTTGGATCCTCGCCCTCGCGCTGGTATTCTCCTGCGCTGCCCTGCTCGCCGCCTGCGGCGACTCTCCGGAAACTACGTCCCCGGACACATCCGAAAGCGTCCCGGCTTCTTCGGATGTCGCCACCGCTTCCCCGGAGGGCGATTTGGACGTCACGGCCTCCGAACCCGTCCGCGACGAGGTCATAATCGGCTTCGACAGCATCCCCCAAAGCTTTGACCCGCTGACTACAAGCGGTCACGGCAGCTATGTTTCGCTGTTTTACAGCACGCTTGTCGCGCTGAACTCAGACGTAGAGGTAATACCCGACCTCGCGGAGAGCTACACGGTC
>JAITJC010000003.1 GCA_031279125.1 Oscillospiraceae bacterium | reverse complement strand
AATTAAAACACTGTTCAAAAAATAATGGTTGCCTTTTTCGCGCTTCCGGTGTAAAATATGCGTCATACAGCGTCGGATTAAAAAATACCGGCGCCGTTTGTCAAAACAGTTAAACGCGAAGGAAGGTTGTCCTCACAATGGAAAAACGTATATTTTCACTTCTTCTCTCACTTGCGATGCTTCTCGCGCCCGCGCTTCCGCAAGGCGCGGGCGCGGCGGAAATCCCGGCGCCCGAGGGCGCCGGGACTGAATATGTCCCCGGCGAGGTCATCGTCGTATTCAAGGAGAGCGTCGGCGCGCTGAAAGCGGCGTCCGTCATAGACTCCTCGGACGCCGAGGGCGCGGAAACGCTCGACATCTCCGCCGGAGGAATAACGGAGCTTGTGGAACTGCCCCCGGATATATCCGTGGAGGATGCGATAGAGGAATTCGAGCGGGACCCGAACGTGGCGTACGCCCAGCCGAATTACATATATACGCTTGCCGATTACGAAGTCAGCGCCGTGCCGAACGATCCCAATTACGGCAGCGCTCAAGCCAAGCAGTGGTATCTCGACAACATCGACGCGGACGAGGCGTGGGGACTTCTGTCATCCGGTAAAACCGCAGTGCGCGTCGCGGTTATAGACACGCTCGCGCAGATTGCGCATGAGGATCTTGCGGGGAATGTAGATACCGCCGCCGCGCGGGATTTTTCGAGCGGGCTTGAGAGCAAAACATATCCCGCCCCGCCAAGCAATACATCGCACGGCACACACGTCATGGGCATTGTCGGCGCCGTGTCGAACAACAGCAAAGGCATAGCGGGCGTCGCGACGGGCGGCAATAACAATGTAGTAAAAATAATCCCCGTAAATGTGTTTTCCGGCGAATCCGCCACCACCGCCGCAGTCACAAAGGCTATCAGATACAGCGTTTCCGCGGGCGCGAAAGTCATAAATTTGAGTTTGGGAATTTACAATAAAACAGATACGTCTATGGGCAGTGCCATAACCGACGCCGTTAACAGCGGCGTCGTCGTCGTATGCGCCGGGGGCAACAACGCTTACACAATCCCGTATACGAATTATCCCAGCCATGACTCCAATGTCATCGGCGTCGTCAACACCAACATAGCGAATAACCGCGACAGCACTTCAAATTACAGCGAAAACGACAATTACATATCCGCGCCTGGTACGTATATACTCAGCACCATTCCCACAAACGCCTACGCCTATGGGACGGGCACCTCGATGGCCGCTCCCGTCGTGTCTGGCGTCGTCGCGATGATGCTGTACGAGAACCCGGAGCTCACCCCGGCAAAGGTTCTGGAAATTCTCAAAACGAAATCGAAAAATCCAGACGTTAAAACAGAAATCGGCGGCAGGAGGATTGACGCGGACGATGCCGTCACGGCGGCAAAAGCGCTTTTGCCCGCGCAGCCCCTCGCCGGCAAGGTGACAATATCCGGCACGGCGAAATATAACGAAACCTTGAGCGCGACCGCAGCCATAACTTCAAATGATCCCGGCACTCTCTCCTATACATGGAAGCGCGACAACACCGCGATTTCCGGCGCGGCAAACGCAACCTATAAGCTCACGGATTCCGACATCGGGCACAAAATCAGCGTCGCGGTTACAGCCGATAATTACAGCGGCACCATTGAAAGCGCCCAGACCAACGCAATCGAGAAAGCAGACGCCCCGTCTATAACTTGGCCGACCGTTTCCAGCGCCGTCGTTTACGGTAAAAAGCTTTCCGAAATCACTCTTACCGGCGATTCGGCGGATTACGGCACATTCGCGTGGAAAAACCCTGATACGGTTCCGGACGCGGATACGGTGAGTTGTCCGGTCGTATTTACGCCGAGCCAAACAACAACAGCCCACTACGAACAAATCACGCAGACTGAGAAAAACGTGTCGGTCACAATCAATAAAGCGGCTGCTCCCTCGGGCGTGAACCAGAGCGTCAGCATCGTGAAGGGCAATACGCTGGACTTCCCGCTGGCGTCGCTCCTGCCGAGCGTTTCCGGGCTCTCGGGTATGGTATATTCGGCAAGCGAGTTGTCAGATAATATTCTCACGGTTGGCGCCATCGCCGTCAACGGCACGTTGCCTTTGGCTGTTTCCGATAACGCGACCGACGGACAATCCGCCACAGTCGCCGTCACAATCTCCAGCAAGAACCACGCGGATTTCACCGCGACTATCACCGTGACAGCAAAAAACAAAACAGCCGTGACAATTACGGGATTGTCCGCTTCCGGCGGCGCTTATGAAATAGGTAAGACGCACAACGGATATGCCGGCACTGCCATCTTCAATGCAAGCGGCAGTATTGTGACTCCGGACACGACAGACCTCACTGCAGCCTATACGGGAACTACCGCCACCGGCATTCCCTACACTTCAACCACCGCCCCGCCGACCGACGCGGGCAGCTACACCGTTACCCTGACGCTCGCGAATGACAGTACGTATTACGGACAATGGATAGGGAATTTTACAATCGACAAGGCCGCGCCGATCTATACAGTGCCCGCGAACCTGACGGCGGAGTACGGCGAGACATTAGACGCGGTCACGTCGTTGCCGGGCGGGTTCGCGTGGAACGACGCCCTTACGACATCCGTCGGCGATGTCGGAAGCAATCGCTTCCCCGCGACGTTCACCCCGTCGGGCACCGCAAACTATAATACCGATAACAACGTGCAAATACCCGTATCCGTTACTAAAAAGGCACTTAATTTCAGCGAAAGCAGCAGCGCTGTGACAGCCGTCAACAAGGTGTACGACGGCACGGCGTCCGCGGCTCTTCAAATCATCGGCACGCTCGCCGGTGTGCTGCCGGAGGACGACGGGAAGGTCGGCTTTACAGTCAGCGCGGCTGTTTCGGACAAAAACGTCGGAACCTACAAGCCCGTGACGGCAAGCCTCGCGCTGACAGGCGACAAGGCGGGCAATTACTCGCCGCCGACACTTCCCAACAATCTGACAATGGATATCGTCAAAAAGCAAATCACCGCTGACGACATTACGATAACAAGCCCCGGCAAAACCTATGACGGCACCGCCGCCGCCTCTTTCACGGCGGCGTTCAAGTCCGGCGTCATAGTCGGCGGGGACAGCGTCACGCTTACGCTCACGGGGACATACAGCGACAAGGAAACCGGCTCGAACAAGACGATAACTATCACCGGCTGGAGCCTTTCCGGGGCGGGCGCCGGCAACTACGCCCTCACGGGCGATCCCCCGGCGACGACGACAGGTTCCATAACGGCGTCCGGAGGCGGGAGCAGCAGCGGCGGAAGCGGCGGCGGGGGCAGTTCGTCCGACGAGTCCAAGACGACGCCGTCAACGGACGGCGCCGTCTCCGTCAGTTACACGCAGTCGGGCGGGAGCGTTACAGTCTCCCTGACGGACAGCAAGGTGACGGAGATCATAAGCAAATCCGACGGCGCGGCGGCCATCGACCTCTCAAAGGCGTCAAACGCGACCTCCGCGAGTCTGCCGGTCGCCGCCATTGAAAAGCTGGCGGACGCGGAGCTCGCCGTGGAACTGAGGCTCCCGCAGGGGACGATAACGCTTGAAGCCGGCGCCGCCAAATCGCTCGCGGAACAAGCGGGGGGCAGCAGCGTCTCCGTGGGACTCAAGTCCGTCGCCGGCTCGGCGCTGAACGAGCGTCAGCAAGCCGCGGTTGGCGACGCCCCCGTGTTCGATATCACAGCGTCGAGCGGCGGCGGCGCCATAACGAGCTTCGGCGGGGGGAGCGTGCGTGTTACACTGCCGTACACGCTGAAATCCGGGCAGAGGGCGGAGGGCGTCGTCGCGCTGTACGTTGACGCCGCCGGAAACACGGAGGCTCTCCCGACTGAATATGACGCGGGCGCGAAAAAGCTGACGTTCACAACATCGCACCTGTCTCTGTACGCGGTGGGCTACGACGAATCGCTTATCCCCGCGCCGTGGGTGAACCCGTTCCTCGACGTCAAAGCCTCCGATTGGTTCTGCGGGGATGTCGAATACGCGCACGTAAGCGGCCTGATGACGGGCGTCTCATCCTCTGAGTTCGACCCGCAGGGGCTCGTCACAAGGGCTATGTTCGTGACAATCCTCTACCGTTACGCGGGATCCCCCGCCGTATCCGGCGGCACGGGCTTCTCCGACGTCCCGGCGGGGCAGTGGTATTCCTCCGCCGTAGCCTGGGCGGCGGCGAACGGAATTGTAAACGGCACGGGCGGCGGCTATTTCGCGCCGGAGGAATACGTGACGCGGGAGGCGGCGGCGGCGATATTCCTGCGCTGCGCCGAATACGCCGGGGCGGGACCGCGGGGGGCGTGGGCGGCGCGCCTTGACTTCGCGGACATCGGGGATATATCCGACTGGGCGACGGAGGGCGCGATGTACTGCTACATCAACGGCATAATCACGGGAAAGCCCGGCGGCCTCTTTGACCCCGGGGGCGCGGCGACGCGCGCGGAGTCCGCCGCGATGCTGCGGCGGTTTATCGAGGCGGTGGATTAAAAGCGAATAGCGCGGAGGCTCTTTTGAGCCTCCGCGTTGTATAATTCATTTATTTTCTGGGGGTAATGTACAATGGCGTATATCTATGAGGAACCGTCCCGCACCTTTTCGGAGTTTCTGCTAATCCCGGGGTATTCCGGCGCGGACTGCACTCCGGCGAACGTGAGCCTGCGCTGTCCGCTCGTCCGTTTCAGGCACGGGACGGAACCCCCCCTGCAAATGAACATCCCGCTTGTTTCCGCCATAATGCAAGCGGTTTCCGACGACAAGATGGCAGTCGCGCTCGCAAAAGAGGGCGGCGTATCTTTTATATACTGCTCTCAGCCGATAGAACAGCAGACGGCGATGGTCTCCCGCGTGAAGTCCTACAAGGCGGGCTTCGTCACGTCGGACTCCAATATACGCCCGGACGCGCCGCTGCGCGACATCCTCGCGCTGAAAGAGCGGACGGGGCACTCCACCGTCGCCGTCACGGACAACGGGACAAGCTCCGGCAAACTGCTGGGCATTGTGGCGAGCCGCGACTACAGGGTTTCGCGCATGACGGGGGATGAGCCCGTTTCAAGCTTCATGACGCCGATTGAAAGGCTTGTCACCGCCCCCGCGTCCACGTCCCTGCACGAGGCAAACGACATCATCTGGGAACACAAGCTGAACGCCCTGCCGATAGTCGGCGAGGACGGGCGGCTTTTATATATGGTGTTCCGCAAGGACTACGAATCGCACAAGGAAAATCCGCTTGAACTGCTCGACAGCGACAAAAAATACGTCGTCGGCGCGGGTATCAACACGCGCGACTACACAGAGCGTATACCGGCGCTTTTGGACGCCGGGGCGGACGCGCTGTGCATAGATTCCTCCGAGGGCCATACGGAGTGGCAGCGCCGCGTGCTGGACTGGGCGCGCGGGCGGTACGGCGAGGCGGTGAAAATCGGCGCGGGCAACGTCGTGGACGCGGAAGGTTTCCGGTTTCTGGCGGACTGCGGCGCGGACTTCGTGAAAGTCGGCATCGGCGGAGGCTCCATCTGCATAACGCGGGAGCAGAAAGGGATAGGCCGCGGACAGGCCACGGCCGTGATCGAGGTCGCCCGCGCGCGCGACGAGTATTACGCGGAGACGGGCATATACGTCCCCGTATGCTCCGACGGCGGCATCGTCCACGACTATCATATTACGCTCGCCCTGGCGATGGGCGCGGACTTCCTTATGCTCGGACGCTATTTCGCGCGGTTCGACGAGTCGCCGAACAACCGCGTTTCAGTGGGCGGCAACTATATGAAAGAATACTGGGCGGAAGGCTCCGCGCGCGCGCGCAACTGGCAGCGCTATGACGTCGGCGGCGAGGGCAAGCTGACATTCGAGGAGGGCGTGGACTCCTATGTCCCTTACGCCGGAGGGATGAAAGAGAATATCTCTCTCACGCTCGGCAAGGTGCGCTCCACGATGTGCAACTGCGGCGCCAAGACGATATCAACCCTTCAAAAAAACGCCCGCCTGACGCTCGTGTCCGCGACGTCCATCGTCGAAGGCGGCGCGCACGACGTCGTGCTTAAAGAAAACAACCGGGGCAGATAGGGCAATGAGGCGGATTCCGCCCGCCCCTTGCTTATACCCTGTCCGCCACGGCGTTGAGATACCGCAGGGCTCGGCTTTCCGCCTTGTCGCGCAGGAACAGTCCCGCCTTGTTCACGCCGCGCAGGGCGATATACAGATTCGCCGCCGCTTTCAGGGCGCGTATACAGCTTTTCGCGTCGTACTCCGCCAACGTCTCCGTCAGCATCCTCGCCTCCTCCGGGCAGTCGCGCTCGATATGCCGCACACCGTGCGGCGGGAATCCGTTTTTCATGCTGATAAGCGGGCCGAGCACATGGAGCCGCAGGAAGCCGAGCGAATCGATGGCGTCAAACAGCTCCCCGCGCCCGACGCGCGTGGCTATGAAGTGAATCCAGATCCAAAATCTGTCCTCAAACCACTGCAAATCCGGCGTCGGGACGCGCGCGGGGCGGCGCGTGAACTCGTCGGACAGCATCGAGCCCCGCTGGAACAGTATGACGGGGTCGTCGTACCGCTTCCCGGCGTCGGCAAGCCTGACAAAGTTGAGATCGACGTGCATCAACGGCTCGTCGTACAGGCATATGAGCAGATCCGGGCGCTGGATATGCTCCCCCGTGAAGCTCGCGAGCAGTCTGCCGAGGCTCTCCGCGATTTTTACGCGGTCGCGGAGGGCCTCCTCCCAAAATTCCTCGCGCACCGCCACAAGAAAATCAAGGCCTGAAAACTCATCCATCGTCTCGCGTTTGATGTACGAGCCGCCGAGCGCGACCCCCGCGAGCCTCTTGTCCCTCTCCAGCGTCGGCGACGCCGTGTTTATGAACCGCTGTTGCGCGCTTGTAATCATTCCGGCTCTCCGTTCTTGTGTTTTATATTTTAATGAGTACAATATACACTTTCCCCGCCGGATACGCAAGCGTTTTCCTCAAAATACCCAACATATCGGCAAGCGAACGCCCACGGCTCATTCCCTGCGCGAAATTTTCACGGCGATAGCCGTGATGTCGTCGTCCGCGCCCCGCGCTTCCGCCGCTTCCACTATGGCGAGCGCGAGCTCGCGCGGGTCGTCGCCCTCATATTCCGCGATCAGCCGCATAAGCGCGTTTTCGCTTTCGTCCGGAGCAAGCTCCGATTCCCCGGATACGGACGCCGCCCCGTCAGAGACCGCGACGGCGAACATCCCGTGGGAAAGCGACGCCTCTGCGCAGTCCGGCGCGTCGTCCGGCGGCGCCCCGAGCCCCGCCGCAAGGCTGTGCCCGCGCGTGACGCGCTCCACGGAACTGCCGGATTTTATGTATGTCGGCGCCGCGCCGTACTTGAAAAGCGTCATGTCGCCGGAGAACAGATTCACGCACATCAAATCGACCGTCGCGCAGACAGTTTCGTCCTCCCCGCGCAGCAGCATTATGCCGTTCAGCATACGCAGGGCGGTCCCCGGCGCGACGCCGGAGCGCAGGAAGCGTTCGAGTATCCTCACGCAGTCCGCGCTCAGCTTCGCCGCCGCCTCTCCGGAGCCCATGCCGTCAGACAGCAATATGTGCAGTACGCCCTCATCCGTTTTGAAATACGCGCCGGAGTCCCCGCATACCTCTCCCCCGCGCCGGCTCAGCTTCGCCGCGCCGACGACGGCGGAAAGCGGCTCTGCCTCAAGCAGTTCCAGCCGCACACCTTCCGGGCGTCCCGTTTTCCTCTCCGGCAGGCAGAGTCTCACGCCGAGCGCCGCCGAGAGCTTGTCGAGCATGGCGCGGTCGCGCCTGAAAGCGTTTATCTCCGCGCCGCATATTTCCGCGCGCAGCCGCCCTCCCCTGCCCCGGAATACGGCGACGTCCGCCGCAATGCCGAGACTTTTCAGATATTTACGCGCCCTCGCCTCAAGCTCCGCTTCTATGACGACCCCGCCGCCCAGCTCCGAGCTTATCCCCACGAGTATATCGGACACCCCGGAATACTGTCCGAGCGCGGCCTTTTGCCTGCTGCGCAGACGGTTTTTCATCTGTCTGCGGTAAATATAAGAACGAAGCTCGCAATTTACGGCGTACGTGAGGCTGTCGAGCTTTACGCACGCGGACGCGAAAAACGCGGGATAATCGCCCTTTTCAAGACTCCCCCGCCGCAATATCGCGGGCGTCAGATTGTTCATGACGTCGCGCGTATCGTTGTACTCCTCCTGCCAGCAGCGCGCGGACTTCTCACAGCGGCGGCACACGGTATCCGCCGCGCGGCTGAATATCAAGGCGGGATCGTCAGTCTCCCGCCCGGACTCCGACGCCGAGCGCGCCGCGTCGCGCAAATCCTTAAACGCGCGCGAGGTCTCCGCCACGCGCCGGCGCGTATACTCCCTCGCCCGCGCCGCGCCGCCGGGCGCGCCGCGTTCCGGCAGGAACGCGCTGAGGCGCGATATGAACGACGCCGGCAGCAGCATAAACACGACGGACGCGGCGAACGCCTCATATAGTATCGCGGGCACGGCCTCGCTCGATACCGCAAAGG
>JAITJC010000028.1 GCA_031279125.1 Oscillospiraceae bacterium | reverse complement strand
GTCCCGCATCCGCGACGTGGACATGGCGAAGGAAATGACGACGTTCACGAAGATGAACATCCTGTTCCAGGCGTCCACGGCGATGCTCGCGCAGGCGAACGCGCTCCCGCAGGGCGTGTTGCAGATGCTGGGATAAGGGCAGCGCGGGAAAACGGAAAAGGCACAACACAAGGGGCGGGAGAAATCCCGCCCCTTGTCGCGCCCCCGGCTTGGTTGGGGGCAACCGATTCCTGTTGCTTTCACGCGCGGCTTTTGCTATACTTTGTCCGGCATTGAAGCGTTTCGCGCAATTACTATAAAGGCGATTAAGGGTGATTTTATGAACTTATCCCGCGAATGGCTGTCCGATTTCACGGATATACGCGCCTCGTCGGAGGAATACGCAGAGGCGATGACGCTCTCCGGATCGAAGGTCGAGCTGACGCGCGAGCCCTCGGCGGAGATAAAAAACGTCGTCGTCGGGCGCGTGGCGTCGATATGGCGGCATCCTGATTCCGACCATATGTGGGTCTGTCAGCTCAATGTCGGGCGTGACGCGCCCGTGCAGATAGTCACGGGCGCGCAGAACGTGAGCGAAGGCGACTATGTCCCCGTCGCCCTGCACAAGTCGCTCCTGCCGGGCGGGCGGAAGATCGAAAAGGGCAAGCTGCGCGGCGTCAGGAGCGAAGGAATGCTCTGCTCTCCGGGCGAGCTTGGGCTTGATACGCGCGAGTTCCCCGGAGCCGACGAGGACGGCATACTCATACTCCCCGAGGCGGATGGCATAAAGCCCGGGGACGACATCCGCCCCGTCATCGGCGCGGACGACTCGATTGTGGAATTTGAAATCACGAACAATCGCCCGGACTGCCTTTCCGTCATAGGCCTCGCCCGCGAGAGCGCGGCGACGTTCGGCGCGGAGTTTTCGGTCCCGGAGCCTCGGACGCGGGGCGGAGGGGGGGATATAAACGGGCTGTTGTCCGTAGAGATTCAAGATCCCGATCTCTGCCCGCGCTACACGGGCAGGATGGTGAAGAACATCAAAATAGAACCGTCGCCCGAATGGATGCGCCGGCGTCTGCGCGCCGGAGGCATGCGCCCCATAAACAACATCGTCGATATAACGAACTACGTAATGCTCGAATACGGCCAGCCTATGCACGCCTTCGACTACGCCTGTCTCGAAGGCGGCAGGATCGTCGTGCGCCGCGCCCGAGAGGGAGAGACGGTGAATACACTCGACGGTACGCCGCGCGCTCTTGCGCCGGATATGCTCGTCATAGCAGACGCCGAAAAACCCGTCGGCGTCGCGGGGGTGATGGGGGGAGAGAACAGCGAGATCACGGAGGGCACGAAATACGCCGTGTTCGAGTCCGCGAATTTCGACGGAGTCTCCATACGCCGCACGGCGTCCGCGCTCGGTATGCGCACGGATGCGTCCGGGCGGTATGAGAAGGGGCTCGACATCCAAAACACCCTGCCCGCCGTGCAGAGGGCTTGCGAGCTCGTCGAGCTGCTCGGCGCGGGGGAGGTGCTCGACGGGATAATAGATATACGCGCGGAGGAATACGTCCCGCGCTCCCTGGCGCTTGAGCCGGAGAAGATAAACGCCCTGCTCGGCACCGATATCCCGCGCGGCGATATGGTATCCATTTTACATAAAATCGGGTTTCGCGTCGAAGGGGACGCGGTCGCGGTTCCGTCGTGGCGCGGCGACGTCGAGAGCCGCGCGGATCTCGCGGAGGAGGTCGCGCGGTTTTACGGCTACGATAAAATCGAGCCCACGCTGTTTAAGGGCAAAACCGCGCCGGGCGGGCTTACCCCCCGCCAGTCGGTTCTGCTCAAGGCGGGCGCACTCTTGCGCGGCATGGGTTATTACGAGATATACACGTATTCTTTCATCGGCCGCGCGGATTACGACAGGATATGTCTGCCGCCCGGCGCGCCGGAACGGCGGAGCGTCACGATACTCAACCCTCTCGGGGAGGATCGCGCCGTCATGCGGACGACGTCCCTGCCGGGAATGCTCGGCGAACTGCGGCGCAACAAGATGGCGCGCCGCGAGCGCGCGCGGCTTTACGAGGCGGCGCGCGTGTACATTCCGGCGGAGGACGGGGAGCTTCCCGACGAGCGCGTCAAGCTGACGCTGGGAGCGTACGGGGATACGGATTTTTACGCGATAAAGGGCGAGGTTGAGGCGCTTCTGCGCGAGCTTCGTGTCGAGGGCGCGGAGTTGCGCGCGCGGGAGGACGCGGCGGCGTTCCACCCCGGCAGATGCGCGGATATCTTTGTGAACGGCGCGAAAATCGGGACGGCGGGGCAGATACATCCGTCCGCCGCCGAAAATTACGGTCTGCCGGAGACATACGCCGCCGTTATCGACTTTGACTCCTTATTTGAATTGCGCGCGGGCGAACCTGAGTACGTCCCGCTCCCTCGCTTCCCCGCCGTGGAGCGCGATCTGGCTGTCGTGTGCGGCGTCTCCGTCGCGGCGGCGGAGCTCACCGACGCCATAAAGCGCGGCGGCGGAGCGCTTTTGCGGGAGGTCAGTCTGTTCGACATCTACACGGGCGCCCCGATACCGGAGGGCAAAAAGAGCGCCGCGTTCTCGCTCCGCTTCCGCTCGGACGAAGCCACGCTCACGGACGAGGACGCCGACGGTGCCGTGCGGAACATACTCGCGCTGCTTGAACAAGAGCTCGGCGCGGTTTTGCGGTGAGGCGTGCGCGAGAAGGCCGAGGGATGGCAAACTCGGATAAAAAATTTTCATCGGGAATTTTGCATATTATATTGAATATTACGATAAATAATGTATAATAGCTTCAGCGGCACAGTATCCTAGTCAGATCCGCCGTCTAACAGGAGGGGCCTAAAAATCCCTTGAAGGGCATAGCTGTGAAACCCCTTGTGCCTGCTTTGAACGCCCAGTTTGGGGTGGGTGCTGGGGGGAAACGCGACCGCTGCCGCCGGGGACCGGTTTTCCGGATCGAAGGCGCGGGGTGCCGCGTTTGCGTACTCAGGGCGCTTTCCAATGGCATGGGAAACCCGACCCTGTTTGCGCGGAGACCCGTATCTGTGGGTTGCCGGGTGAAATTCCCGAGCCGCTTACGGAACGGGATTAAACCCGCAATGCGGTGAAGCGCTCCATAAAACGGGCGCCCGCTGTGTGCGGAGTAGCCTGCCTTGAGTGGAATCTGCGGATAGGGGAATTAACGCCGAAACGCGCCTCGGCCGGGCGCGCCGGGCGATCGCCCCTTGAAATATTTTCTGCAAAAGAGGCTAAGAGACGGTTGGACTGCGTCGGAAAACGACTAGGCTGTCGGCGCGGGCGCGCCGGGCGGGCAAGGGATTACAGTGCGGACTGAGTGGCAATCGGGCAGCCGGCGCGGCGACGCGCGGAACGGGGCTTTAATGGGAAACCGCCTGACCGGCAACGGGAGGCAGCTTCGGGAGAAATTCGGCCCGACCTAAGCCGTAAGATTTACTTTGTTCGCCGCCGCGTCACCCATATGAAATTTAGCCGAAGGATGTCAGATGAAGGGCAGAAAGCGCTGGATCATCACAATAACATGCACGAGCGTCGCCACGTCAATGGTATTCACGCTCGTGTCTTCGCGGGCGCTCGGGAGCGCGGGTTACGCTGCGGCGGTATCCGCGCTTGTGATTTTCATTTCACTCGGAATCGTGTTCGATATAATAGGCGTCGCCGTGACATCGGCGTCGGAGGCGCCATTCCACTCCATGGCGGCGCACCGAGAGCGCGGCGCGGCGGAGGCGATACGTCTTGTCAAGAACGCCGGCAAGGTGTCCTCTGTGTGCAATGACGTCGTGGGGGATATCGCAGGCATAATAAGCGGCACGACGGCGGCGCTCGTGGCGGCGCGGCTGTCCGTCAGCTTCGCCGCTGGGGAGGTCGTCACGCAGCTTCTGATTTCCGGCGCCGTCACGGGCGCGACGATAGGCGGCAAGGCGGCGGGGAAGCTGCTCGCCATATCGCGCACGAACGAGATTTTGCTGAGAATCGGCAAGATAATAAGCGTATTTTCAAGGGGGTAAGCCGGTTTGGGTATGCTTGAAAAAATCAATTCCCCGCGCGACCTCGACGGGTTGTCGGTGCCGGAGCTGAAAGCGCTCTGCGGGGAGATACGCGAGTTTCTGCTGAAAAGCGTCTCGGAAACGGGAGGTCATCTCGCATCCAATCTCGGCATAGCGGAGTTGACCGTCGCCATCCATCGCGAGTTCGAGCTGTCGCGGGACAGGCTTGTGTTCGATGTCGGGCATCAGTGCTACGTACATAAAATCCTCACGGGGCGGCGCGAAAAATTTTCATCCCTGCGGAAGCTCGGCGGTATATCGGGCTTCCCGAAGCCGGAGGAAAGCGAATACGACGCGTTCATAGCGGGGCACGCGTCCAATTCCGTTTCCGTCGCCCTCGGCCTCGCGCGGGCGCGCACGATGCGCGGAGAAACGCACAATGTTCTGGCGCTCGTCGGAGACGGGGCGCTGACGGGGGGGCTCGCCTATGAGGCGCTGTGCGACGCGGGAGGCGCCGGGGAGCCGCTTATTGTCATACTCAACGACAACGGCATGTCCATAACGAAGAATGTCGGAGGCATGGCGCGCTATCTCGCGCGGCTCCGGCTGAAGCCGCAGTACATCAGATTCAAAAAGCTCTACCGCCGTGTCCTGGAAAGGCTCCCCGGCGGGCGCGCGCTGTACCGCCTGACGCACACGGTGAAAACGGCGCTGAAGCACGCGCTTCTGCATTGCAGTATGTTTGAGGAAATGGGCTTTCAGTACATCGGTCCCGTGGACGGGCACGACATCGGCGCCCTTATCGGCGCGCTCCGCCGCGCCAAGGCGCAGGATGCCCCCGCGCTGATTCACGCGGTCACGCAAAAGGGCAGGGGCTACGCGCCCTCGGAGGCCACGCCGGACATATATCACGGCGTGTCGGTGTTCGATGTCGAATCCGGCGTGTGCGGGCGCGATACGGAGACTTTTTCGTCCGTTTTCGGGAAAACGCTCGCGGAGCTCGCGGAGCGCGAGGGGCGCATAGTCGCCGTGACGGCGGCGATGGCGTCCGGCACGGGACTCGGGGGTTTCGCCGAGCGCTTCCCCGGACGCCTGCTCGACGTCGGCATAGCGGAGGGGCACGCCGTTGCCATGTCCGCCGGGCTCGCGGCGGGCGGGATGCTGCCCGTGTTCGCGGTGTATTCCACGTTTTTGCAACGCTCCTACGATATGCTCCTGCACGATATAGCGCTGTCGGGCGCGCGCGCCGTGTTCGCCGTGGACAGGGCGGGGATCGTCCCGGGGGACGGCGAGACGCATCAGGGGATTTTCGACACGGCGTTTCTCTCCACGGTCCCCGGCATGAAAATCTATGCCCCGGCGAGCCTCGCGGAGCTGCGGGATATGCTGACGCGGGCGATCCTGCTTGATACCGGGGCTGTCGCCGTGCGGTATCCCAAGGGCGCGGAGGGCGCGTATCGCGGCGGAGGCGCCGAGCCTTCAAAGAGGCTTCGGGAAGGCTCCGGCGTGACGCTCGTCACATACGGCATAATGGCAAACCAGGCGCTCGCCGCCGCGGAGGCGCTCGCCCGCAACGGGATTTCGACGGAGGTCATAAAGCTCGGCGTCATATCCCCGCTCGACACCGGGGATATTGAGCGCTCCGCCGCGAAGACGGGCGCGCTCGTCATAATAGAGGACTCGGCGGAGGCGGGCTCCGTCGGTGAGCGCGTGCTGGCGCGGCTGGCGTCGCGCGGCGCGGCCCCGTGCCGCGCGGAGATATTGTCGGTCGGGGCAAGGAACCTGCCGGGCGGGAGCGCCGGGGAGCTGAGGAGGCTGTGCGGCATCGACGCGGAGGGCATATGCGCGGCGGTTATGGAGGTATGCCATGCGAAAAACGCGTCTTGACGTCCTGCTTGTGGAGCGCGGGCTGGTTTCCGGCAGAGAGCTCGCGAAGTCGGTCGTCATGGAAGGCGGCGTTTTCGTGAACGGAAACCGCTCGGACAAGCCGGGCGCGCAGATTCCCGAAAGCGCGGAAATAGAGGTTCGCGGCGCGAAGCGCAAATACGTCTCGCGCGGGGGGTACAAGCTGGAACGCGCGCTTGATTTTTTCGGCGTCAGCCCGTCCGGGCGCGTCTGCCTCGACTGCGGGGCGTCCACGGGCGGCTTCACGGACTGTCTGCTCCGGCGCGGCGCCAAGCGCGTATACGCCGTGGACGTCGGGTACGGGCAGCTCGCGTGGAGCTTGCGCAGCGACAGCCGCGTCGTGTGCCGCGAGCGCGTGAACGCGCGGGGGCTTAAGCCGGAAATGTTCCCGGAGATGCCCTGCCTTGCCGTTATCGACGTGTCGTTCATATCGCTGAGACTCATCCTGCCCGCCGTCAGGGGAGTGACGTCGCCGGAGGGGGATGTCATATGCCTTGTCAAGCCGCAGTTCGAGGCGGGGCGCGGCAAGGTCGGCAAGCGCGGCGTCGTAAGGGCGTCGGAGACGCACGCGGAGGTCTTGCGGACGTTTTCGGAGGACGCGAAAAACGCGGGTTACGCGGCGTCCGGGCTCACATATTCCCCGATACGCGGACCGGAGGGGAATATCGAGTTCCTCGCGCATCTCAGGGCGGGCGGGGAAGCGGCGTTCGATATAGAGTCCGTGGTGGCTGAGGCGCACACGGCTCTGCTCGCCGTATGATGGGAAGCCGTCCCGTGAAAAACGTCATGCTGTGCCCGAATAAGCGGCGCGACGGAGATATGTCCGCGACGAAGCGCGTCGCGGAGATGGCGCGCGCCTGCGGGGCGGAGCCGTACATCCTGCCGCTGACGGATGAGGACGGCAGGGAAATGCGCGCGCGCTCCCCGGAGTTTGCGGAAGCGCTGAGGAAAGCGGAGCTCATAATCGCGTTCGGCGGGGACGGGACCGTATTGCGCGCCGCCAAGCTCGCCGTGGGGACAGGCATCCCTCTGCTCGGCATCAATATGGGGGGCAAGGGCTTTCTGGCGGAGCTGGAGATCGGCCAGCTCGACGCCGTGCCGCAGATACTTAGCGGCGGTTTTGAGCGCGAAAAGCGTTTGACGCTGGACGTGGAACTGCGGCGGGAGGGTTCGGCGGCCGTCCGCGAGATAGCCATAAACGATGCCGTGCTGAACGGGGGAGGGAAGGTCGTGGATCTGTCGATATACGGCGACGGGCATAAAATCTCTCATTTCACGGGGGATGGCGTCGTAATAGCCACGCCGACGGGCTCGACGGCGTATTCGATGGCGGCGGGCGGTCCGATTGTGGAGCCGACGGCAAAAAATATCATAATAACGCCGATATGCGCGCATGTCCTGGAGGCGAAGCCATATGTGCTTGTCGCCGACAGGCGCGTCACGGTGGAGGTGGGCGCCGGGAAAAAAAACCCCGTGTTCTTCACGGTGGACGGCAAGGACAAAAGGCGCGTCAAGAGCGGGGACGGCGTGAGCGTCAGAAAATCCGGGAAAGACCTGTGTTTCGCGCGCATCGCGGGACGAAGCTTCTACAAACGCGTAAGCGAAAAACTGGGGGAAGCGAATTGAAAAACAAAAGACAAAAGGCGATTCTCAGAATCATCTCCGAAGCGGATGTCGTCACGCAGCACAGCATCATAGAGGCGCTGGAAAGCGAGGGTGTCCGCGCGACGCAGGCCACGGTGTCGCGCGATATCAAGGAGCTGCACCTCGTGAAAGAGCTGACGCCGCGCGGCACGTACCGATACGCGCAGGGGCAAAGCTCGGAGGAACTCGACCGCGCCTCGCGCCTGAAAGCCATATTCTGCGAGAGCGTGTCGTCCGTTGCGTCCGCGCAGAACATCGTGGTCATAAAAACCCTGCCCGGCCTCGCCCCGGCGGCGTGCTCCGCTATCGACGGGATGGAGATAAAAAGCCTCGTCGGGACGATAGCGGGGGACGACACGGCGTTTCTGGCGATGCTCGACACGGCGTCGGCGTCAAAGCTCCGCGACGAGATTCAGGAAATGCTGAAATAGGGATCGGCGCTTCGGCCGGTTGGAAATAAGCGCGCCCGGCAGGCGCGGGAAGGGCAAGTCGGCGGTGAATGTATGCTTGAAACACTGCAAATCGAAAACGCGGCGCTCATAGAACGCGCGGAAATCACATTCGGCCCGGGGCTGAACGTGCTGACGGGGGAAACCGGCGCGGGAAAATCCATCGTGGTGGATACGCTTGCGGCCGTCGCGGGCGGCAGGACGGGGCGCGAGCTTGTCCGCTCCGGCGCGGCGGCGGCTTCCGTGACGGCGGAATTTTCGGGCGTCGCGGAGACCTTGGAGTGGCTGGAGGAAAACGGCGTCGAGCCGGACGAGGGCGGGGCGCTCATAATATCGCGGAAAATCGCGGCGGACGGGAAGAACACGTGCCGCGTGAACGGCGCGATAGTAGGCGGCGCCCAGCTGCGCGAACTCGGCGCGTTACTGATAGACATACACGGGCAGAACGACGGGCGGCGTTTGCTGGACGAAAAAACGCACCTCGCCGCCCTCGACGCGTTCGGCGGGCACCGGGACGCGCTCGCAGAATACGCCTCGGCGTATTCTGCCCTGCGGGAGGCGGAAAAGGAACTCGGCGCGATTATGGGGGACGACGCGGAGCGCTCCCGCCGCGCCGACGCGCTCCGGCAGCAGGCGGAAGAAATCGAGGCGGCGCGGATAGCGCCGGGCGAGACGGACGCGCTCCGCGAGCGCGCGGCGATACTGTCCGATGCGCTGAAACTCTCCGGGGCGTTCGAGGGGGCGTATGCCGCCATGTACGGCGGCGAGGACACATACGGCGCGGCGGCGCTCCTGCGCGAGGCGGAGCGGAGCCTTGACGGCGTGGAAGCGTATTCTCGCGAGTTCGCGGATATACAGTCGCGCGTGCGCGACATGCGCTACGCGGCGGAGGACGCGGCGGAGGAACTGCGCGGGGCGCTGTCGAAGCTCGATTTTTCACCGGGGGAGCTCGACGAGGTGAATTCGCGCCTCGCCGCCATTGCCCGCGTGACCCGCAAATACGGCGGGGGCGAGAGCGAGGTGCTGCTGTCTTTTGAGAGGATAAAAAAAGAGCTGGGGGATATCGAGCTGTCCGGCGAGCGCAGGCTCCGGTTGGAGGGTGAGCTCGAAACCCTCCGCGCCGCGGCGCAGAACGCCGCCGGGGAGTTGTCCTCAAAGCGCCGCGCATCCGCCGAGAGGCTGAGCGCCCGCGCGGCGGAGGAGCTTTCTCAGCTTGCCATGCCGTCCGTGAGCTTTGAGACGGAGTTTATGCCGAGCGATAACCTCACTCCGCGCGGGGCGGAGGACGCGCGCTTCCTGATGTCGGCGAACGCGGGGGAAGCGCCGGGGCGCATAAGCCGCATAGCCTCCGGGGGAGAGCTGTCGCGCATTATGCTCGCGCTCAAGAATGTGCTGTCGGAGAGCGACGCCGCAAGCACGTCGGTTTTCGACGAGATAGACGCCGGCGTGTCCGGCATCGCGGCGCAGAGGGTCGGGGAGAAGCTCTTTGAGCTCGCGCGCGGGCGCCAGGTTCTCTGCGTCACGCATCTGCCGCAGATAGCCGCGATGGCCGACCGGCATTTTGAAATCACGAAGTCGGAGCAAAACGGCAGGACGGCGACGCGCGTCAGGGAGCTTGACGCCGAGGGGCGCGCGCTCGAAATATCGCGGCTCACGGGCGGGGAGAACATCACGGACACCGCGCTGGAAGCCGCGCGCGAGCAGCTCGCGGCCGCCGAAGCGTACAAGAGGCGCCCCTGACCGGGGGTCAGCGCCCCTCCGGATACGCCAGACCCTGCATAAAACCGTCTATCTTCGCGCTTTGAACGTCGCCCGCGATTATCTCATTGCGGTATACGATGATGTCCGCGACGGCATCGTCCGCCCCGCCGGGGAAATTCAGTATCTTATACGTATAGCGCACGGCATCCGCGCCTCCGTGGCGCGACAGGTCGAAGCCCTGCGCCTTTTGTATCTCGTTGTACTTCTCGTATACGCCGTCGAACTCGCGCGGGATCACGATCCCCTGCTCATCTATCGCCGTTTCCGCGACGCTCCATCCGAGGGACTTGAGATAAGCCACGCGCTCGGCATTGTTCTTGACGACGTTCGAGAACGCCGCGTCCGGGCTTTCGGAGCGCCTCCCGGAGAGAAGCACGACGAGTATCAGGACGGTGCCGAGCGCGATAAGCGCCGCGGCCGCCCTTTTTCTGTTGAACTTAGCGGTTACCATTACCATAAAAACACTCCCGTTCCGCTTTGTGCGGCGTCTCCGCGCCGCCCTGCAGAAGCTTATTCGGGCGGGGGCGGGAATATAACAGCAAATCCACGCGGCGTTGCGCCGCAAGGGAAAAATAAAATATCTCAAAAAGTTACAAGATTTCAAAAAAAGCTGTTGAAATCCGCGAAAAAGTATTGTATAGTATATATGATTTTGACTAAGAGGTAGGTGTCGCAGTGTCCGGAAGAATTTTTCAGAGCGTTATTGTTCAGATGAGAGAAGCTACTGACCGCGTAGTCGGCGTCATAGATTCCGACGGCGGTATTGTTGCCAGCACGGATTTATCCATAGTCGGGCAGACAGCCGAACCGCATGAGCTCCCGGAGGAAGCGGGCGACATCATAAGCTCCGGCGGGCGCACGTACAAGTCCCTCAACCCGACGGGGCGGGGACTCAATTACGTCGTTTTCGCCGACGGCGAGGACGAGTACGCCAGGACGATATGCAGTCTCGCGTATGTCGCCGCGCAAGAGGCGAAGCTCCGTTACGACGAAAGCAACGACCGCACGGCGTTCATAAAGAGCATCCTTTCGGACAACGTGCTGCCCGGCGATATTTACGTGCGGAGCCGCGAGTTTGGCTTCGTGACGGATACGCCGCGCGCCGTCATACTCGTCCGGCAGACGGATGCGCCGGACTTGAACGTCCTTGAAATCGCCCGCGAGATGTTCCCGGACATACAGAACGACTTTGTCGTGTCCATGTCTGAAAGGGACGTGGCTATCATCGCCGTGCTGCCGGAGAATGAGGAAGAGCAGAACCTTCAGGAGCTCTCCGGGGCGCTCGCCCGGCGTATGCGCATTGCGGGAGCGCCGCCGTTCGTCATCGGCGTCGGTTCCCCCGCCAACAGTCTGCGCGAGCTCGCCGACAAATACAAGGAAGCGCAGGTTTCCATAGAGGTCGGCAAGGTGTTCGACACGGACAGGACGATCATACATTACGAAAGCCTCGGCATCGGGCGGCTTATCTACCAGTTGCCTAAAAGGCTTTGCGAAATGTTCCTGGCGGAGGTGTTCAAGAAAAACCCGATAGAGGCGCTTGATGCCGAGACGCTGTATACGATAAACAAGTTCTTTGAGAACAATCTGAACGTCTCTGAGACCTCGCGGAGGCTGTTCGTACACCGAAACACGCTCGTTTACAGGCTCGAAAAAATCAAGAAGATCACGGGGCTGGATCTGCGCGAGCTCGATCACGCCATTGTGTTCAAGGTCGCGCTTATGGTGACGAAATACCTGAAATCGCAGGGCAAAGGCGGCTTCTCAATTTGAGAGGGCGCAAAGGTTGAAACAAGTTCGGCCTTCCGTTAAAAAACTGTTTTGCCCGCCCTGCGGGCAAAACAGGCGCGTTATGACCGTGCCTGTTTGCGGTCGTTTCGCGCTTGAAGTAAAACGAAAGGCATGGTCATAAAAATGCAAGGGGGTTCCTCCACGCGGTTCCGGCCGCGCGCGATAAACTGAAAGCAATGGTTCATTTGCGCGATGTGTTCAAAACTTACGCGAACGGCACGAAGGCGTTAAAAAGCGTGTCGTTCAGCCTCAAGCCGGGGGAGTTCGCGTTCCTTGTGGGACCGTCCGGCTCCGGGAAATCCACGATTATAAAGCTGCTCATCGGGGAGGTCGCCCCCACGGACGGCGGGATAGCGGTGGCGGGCTTCGACGTTTCGGCGATCAAGCCGCGCCGTCTGCCGCATCTGCGTCGGCGCGTCGGGGTCATATTTCAGGATTTCCGCCTCATCGACAAAAAGACGGTGTACGAGAATGTCGCGTTCGCGATGCGCGCCGTCGGCGCGTCCGGTCAGCAGATCAGGCAGCGCGTGCCGTATGTGCTAGACCTCGTGGGACTCGATATGAAGGCGAATGCCCTGCCGACGGAACTGTCGGGGGGGGAGCAGCAGCGCGTGGCGGTCGCCCGCGCGCTTGTGAACAATCCGGGGCTAATCGTCGCGGACGAGCCGACTGGCAACCTCGATCCCGCGCGCAGCCTCGAAATTTTGACGCTGCTGCAGAAAATCAACGAGCTGGGGACGACGGTGCTCGTCGTCACGCACGAAAAATCGCTCGTGGACAAGCTGTCGCGCCGCGTAATCGCGATTGACGGCGGGCGCATAATCAGCGACGGGATGGGCGGTTATTACAACTATGAAGAGTTTTAGGGCGGGGTACTACATACGCGAAGGGATGTCGAGCATCTTTACGCACGGCTTTATGTCCTTCGCGAGCGTGTTCATCATAGTGGCGTGCCTTATAATCATGGGCAGCTTCACGCTTCTGGCGGTGAACGTGAACAAGATCATCGGGGAATTCGAGGATGAGAATGTCGTACTCGCCTATGTAAACGAATCCTATTCGGCGGAGGACGCGCGCGCGCTCACGGGCGCTGTCGAGGCGGTGCCGAATGTGCGCACGGCGCGCTTCGTCACGCGGGAGGAGGCTTACGACAGCTTCCTGTCGGGCGTGGAGAACAAGTCCCGCTTTGAGGATATAGACGCGTCCGTGCTGCGCCACAGATTCGTAATCTACGTGGAGGATGTCGCGCTCATGGAGCGCACGCAAGAGAACTTGCTGGGTACGGAGGGAATCGCGAGCGTGACGGCCAATCTCCTCGTCGCGCGCGCGTTCGTGACGCTCAGAAATATCGTATCCGGGGTGTCGGTCGTGATTGTCGCGGTTCTGCTCGTCATATCGCTGTTCATAATGATGAATACCGTCAAGCTCGCGACATTCGAGCGGCGGGACGAGATAGCGATAATGAAAATCGTCGGCGCGACGAATGCGTTCATACGCTGGCCGTTTGTGTTCGAGGGGTTTATTCTCGGGCTGTTCGGTTCGCTGTTCGCGTTTCTCACTCAGTGGGGGCTGTACAAGCTTGTCACGGATGCTCTGCTGTCCGGCGTCGGCGCGAGCTTCATTCAGGCGATACCGTTCTCGCGCGCCGCGCTGCCTCTCTGCGCCATTTTCGTGGCGATTGGGTGCGGCGTCGGCATCGTCGGCAGCAGCTTTGCGATCCGGAAATACTTGAAAGTGTGAATTTGAAGAGAGACTGATTTGAATGCACCCGTGCCGGAAAGGATGGTCACGAATATGAAAAACAAAAAACTCCACAGGGCAATAGCGATAATTCTCGCGCTGGCAATGGTCGCATCCCTCCTTTGGGCGGCGCTGAGCACGCTTACGGCGAGCGCCGTTTCGCAGGCGCAGATAGACAAGCTGAAAGCCGAGGCGAAAGAACTGGGGGAAAAGAAGCGCGCCGTGCAGTCGCAGATAAATTCCCTGCAGTACGAGCAGCTTTCGGCGTCCGCGAAGAAAACGGTGCTCGACGGCAGGATAAGCCTCACGGAGATGGAAATTGACAACATAAACGAGCAGATCGAAGCCTACCGCGTGCTTATATCCGACAAGGAGATAGAGGTGAAAGCGGCGCAGAAGCGCGAGGACGGACAGCTCGACCTTTACAAGCGGCGCGTGCGCGACATGGAGGAGAACGGGGCGGTTTCGTATTTGGCGGTCATACTCGACGCGGCGAGTTTTTCCGACCTGCTCGCGCGGCTTGACTTCGTGGGCGACATTATGCGCTCCGATGAGGCGGCGTACAAGGGCCTCGTCCGGGCGCGCCTCGACACGATAGCGGCGAAGGACGCCCTTATAGCGACCGTGGCGGAGCAGGAGACGGAGAGGGAGGCTCTTCAGGGGAAGCAGGCGGAGCTTGAGGTCCAGGTGGAGGAATCGCTGGAACTGCTCGCGCAGCTCGAGGGCGATATCGCCGTTCGCTCCGCGTTATATAACGAAATGGACGCGGAGACGGACAGGATCCAATCGGAGATTAAAGCGAAAACGGAGGAATTGCGGCGGCAGGAGGAAGCCGCGGCGGCGGCGGGGCGCTCCTCCGGAACCGTGAACGGCACCGGCTCGCTCCAATGGCCGGGCACAAGCAACGTCGTAACCCGGGAATTCGGGACGATGGAACACCCGGTTTACCACGATATGCGTCCGCACTATGGCATCGACCTGCGCGCGGCCTACGGATCGAATGTATACGCCGCCGACTCGGGCAAGGTCATAACGGCGACGTACAACTCTTCCTATGGGAATTACGTCGTGATAAGCCACGGCGCTAACGGTATGACGACGCTTTACGCGCATATGTCGAGGCTGAAAGCCAAGGCGGGGGACACGGTGTCGAAAGGCGACGTGATCGGCTACGCCGGCTCGACGGGCACCTCGACGGCGACGCATCTGCACTTCGAGGTGGCGGTGAACGGCGAAAGACGGAATCCGCTCAACTATTTCAGCGGGGGATACGTATTAAAGAACGGGTAAAAGGAGGACGCGGCGATGGCATATGAAGTAATAAAAATATCCGGCGGGGCGTGGCGGATCGAGGACGGGATGGTGCGCTGTTATCTGTTCGCGGGGAGCGGGAGGGCGCTGCTCGTCGATACGGGCATGAGCGGCGGGGACATGAAAGCCGTCGTCCGGGGACTGACGGAGCTTCCCGTCACACTCGTGAACACGCACGCGGACGGAGACCACCTCGCCGCCAACCCGCAATTTGACGAGACGTATATGCATCCTGCGGAATTCACGCATTACTACGGCGAAAAGCCCGGCCCGCTGACCCCGGCGCGGCCGCTGTGGGATGGGGATGCGATAGACCTCGGCGGGCGGCGCTTTGAGGTTTATCTCATTCCGGGGCATACGGACGGCAGCATAGCGCTGCTCGACCGCGCGAACAGGATAATCGTCACGGGGGACAGCGTATCGCGCGTACCGGTGTTTATGTTCGGTGCCGGACGGAATCTGCGCGCGTACATTTACAGCATGAAGCGCCTGCTGGCGATGTCGGACAGCTTTGATTACGTGTACCCCTCGCACGGGGAGTTTCCCGTCGGCGCGGAGGAAATACGGAAGCTCATATCGGCGGCGGAGGAACTGCTGGAAGGCAAGCTTGAGCCGGAGGAGCCGCCGTTCCCGCTCCCCGCGAAGATGTATATGTCAAACGGCGTGGGATTCTATTACGATTAGACTGACTCAGCGCCATCGCAAAACATTTTCAAAATGTCTTTCCCGATGCTTTTTTCGTGTCATCGCCCGCTTGCCGCCCGCCGTTTTGTCAAAATGCACAACGGAGAAAATTATCTTTCTCCCGCAACGCTTTTTCGGCAAACACAGGGCGTTGTACGGCGTGTTTTCCCTCTCTTATGGGTGCTCAATCCGTTTGAAATCTCTAATGAAGGCGATTTTTTGAAATCAGATTTTCTGCTTTGGCAAAAAATTTTTTCATTTTTCTCTTGCTTTTTTTCCGTTTTAGCGGTATTGTTAGGGTATCTAAATACAACCGCAAAGGATTGAGCTTTCTATGGGCATCACCCCGAAACAGCACGAGTACCTTCTTTATCTCGATAAACCCGCGAAGCTCACGGTTCACGGCGGGCGCGCGGCGCTTGAACTGCGTTCCAAGACATGGCGCTGCAAGCCTCAGGGGGCGACGCCGGACAGCGAGGCGGTGGTGAGGTTCACGATCCGTCTCCCCTCTGACGACGGGTGACAGGGGTGCCGGAGACACGCGGACGACCGCGGGCCGCCCTTGCGGACGCGGCGTTTTACGCTTTTGCATAAAATAGCTCAATTTTTTATGGAGGTCTGATTTTTATGAAACACATCAAATTCATCCGGCGGGCGGCGGCTGCCGTCTCGGCGTTCTTCGCTGTATTCGCGCTTTCGCTGTGCCCAACCGCGCTCGCAGAGGACGACGGAGCTTACACGGCCCCGACGAACACCTATTATCTCAACCCCGACACGGGCGTCACGGACGACGGCGGCTCGAAAAACGCCGCGCTGGGAGAGGGTATGTGCCGCAGCGTCGTATACAAGGACGCGCTCGTGGAGCTGGACGGCGGCAAAATCTACGCCACCGTGCGCTTGCAGCTTATAAGCAATATGAAGGATTTCCGGCTGTATGTCCAAGACGGCGCGGACGGCGACTACACTAAGGAATCCCCGCGCAGTTATTCCAAGGTCACGCCGCGCGTCATGACGGAGGACGCCGGGGCAGACACCGCCGATTACCGCTTTGAGATTCCGTCCGTCACGGCGTATATGAGCTGGGAGATGTACGTCATCCCGATGGGGCGCGACGTCAAATTCTATATGAATCTGAGCGATGAACTGACTCCGGGCGGCGGAGATTTCGTCGTCAGCGTCAAGCCCAAGGCGAGCCCCGAGCCGACGCTTCAAGCGGATCCGCCATCCCCTGCCCCAACCCAGTCCGACACGCCGGAGCCTTCCGCCGCGCCGACGCCGAGCCCGGACGCTCCCCCGTCCGCGCCGCCCGTGTCCTTGCCTCCGGAAGAGCTTCCGACACCGACGCCGGACGCCCCGCCATCCGAAGCGCCGGCGCTCGCCGTGACGTCCGCGCCGGAGGATACGCCCTCCGCCGCGCCGGATGTCACGGACATTCCGGATAAAACGCCGACTTCCGCCGCGCCGGAGCCCGCGCCGACATCGGGGACGCCCGAGCCCGAGCCCGCGACGCCCGACGTTCCCGGCAAGGATGCGCGGCAATCCGGCACCGGGGGCATCATACTCACCGTCGTCATCATAGCCATCGTCGCGGCGGCGGTGATTATAGTGCCGAAGCTCATAAGAAGGTTCAAATGAGAAGGCGCGGGATAGCCGCCGTCCTGCTCGCGCTTGCAATGGCGCTCTCCGCGCCCGGGTGCGTGAACCAGCATCCCGCGCCGGAGGCGCCGGGTGCCGGCGCCGCGCCCGAAAGCGCGGCGCCCTCCGGAGACGCCGAGGAGGGCGGCGGCGCGTACAGGCTCATCGCCACCTCCCGCGCCGCCGTTGAGATCTGCGGCAGACTGGGGCTCCGGCTTGTCGGCCGCCCGGCGCTCGACGGTCTGCCGGAGCGCTACGACGGACTTCCGGAGAC
>JAITJC010000021.1 GCA_031279125.1 Oscillospiraceae bacterium | reverse complement strand
CTCCGGCGAAACGCGCCGGATTTCGTCCCCGACTTTGAGGTTGGCGAAATCGGGGCGTATATCCATCAGCGCGGTGATGGACCTGCGGCTTTTGCCCACGGCGTATTGCTGGAACGCCTCGCCGACTTGGTAGAACAGCATGACCGCCGCGCCCTCCGGGTACTCCCCGATGGCGAACGCGCCGATTGTGGCGACGCTCATCAGGAAATTCTCGTCAAAGACCCGGCCCTTGGAGATGTTCTTCAAGGCGCGGAGGACGACATCTCCGCCGATGAGCAGATAGGCCGCGAGGAATACGGCGAGCTTTGCCCGCGCGTTCAGTTCAAGCGCCATGCCCGCAACGAACAGGGCGGTGCCAACGCCCATCAGGATTTTCCGAATCGGCGACCCGTGTTCGCCGTGCTCATGCGCGTGTTCATGCTCATGTCCGCGTTCCGCGGCGCCCCGCGGGGCGAGGGAAACCGTGATTTCAGGCTCCACGCGCGCCGCGATCCGCGTGATTTCCGCGAGCAAATCGGGGAAGTTCGAATCGCCGTCCGCGTCAAGCGTCAGCTTTTGCGCCATCACATCGACGCTCGCGGACTTCACGCCGGGGAGACTGCCCGCCGCCCGTTCAATTTTCGCCGCGCAGTTCGCGCAGCACAGCCCGTCGAGCCTGATTTCTTTCCGGATAGCCGCTTCCATAATATAAACGCCCTTTCATATGAACAATTGACAATTTATTCAACCGTTTGCGCGGAGTTATGCCCCCCCGCGTCACTCGCGGACGTGCAGAAGCCCTTGCTCGAACACCGCCGAGACGTGCTCGTCGTCGAGCGAGTAGTAGACGACCTTGCCGTCCCTGCGGTTCCTTACGAGCCGCGTCTGGCGGAGCTGGCGAAGTTGGTGCGAAACCGCCGATTTCGTCATGCCGAGCAGCACTGCGATGTCGCAGACGCACATCTCGGACTGCTGGAGGGCGCACAGGATCTTGACGCGCGTCGAGTCGGCGAACACCTTGAACAGATCCGCGAGGTCTATCAGGATGCTGTCGTCGGGCATTTTCCCCCGCACCTCGGCGACGACTTCCTCGTGTATCGCGTCGCAGTCGCAGTGGTCGGGCTCCGCGTGCGGCATTGTCATTTCCTCGCCTCCAAACAAAACGGTTGAACTATTGCTCAATTATTATATCGCGCCCGGAACGCCTTGTCAACAGTTTTTTTGAGGCGGCAAGTTCCCGCGCCCGGCGCAGAAGCGCGCCGCGCTCGTTCGGCAATTTGCCTTCCGCGACAAGCGCCAGCAACGCGCGTTTCGCCTCGCCGATCTCGCGCCCCGAAAGCCCCGCTTCCGCCATGTCGCCGCCGCGCACAGCCAGTTCCCCGATAGTCGGCAGCTTGCCGAGGACGTCCCCGCGCGACACGCGGAAAGAAACCTCGCGTATGACGCTTCTCGGATATTTGAGCGCGCGCAAAAATTCCCGCGCGCCGCCCTCCCCGAGCCCCCCGAGCAGAAGCGCGAGCCGCGCCGTCAGATCCTTCGGCGCGCCGGAGAGCGGCGGGAGTTCCTCCGCCGGGAACAGCGGCGCCGCTTGGATCAGCACCTCGCGGTACTCCGTGAGCGCGGCGTCCGCGTTTTTACCGAGGAGAAGCCTGTTGAGCTCCGCCGCAATCCTCTCGGCGGACACTTTTTTGACGAGGGGGGCGCGGCGGAACAGCGCGTCCCTCGTTTTTTCTTCCATCGAAAAGCCTGTTTCGGACGCAAAGCGCGCCGCCCGCATGATTCTGAGCGCGTCCTCACGGAAGCGCGCGTCCGGGTCCCCGACGCATCGTATGAGCTTCGCCCCGATGTCGCGCATACCGCCGAAGGGGTCGACGAGTTCCCTGTTGTACGCCATCGCGTTCATCGTAAAGTCCCGGCGCGACAGGTCGGTTTCGATATCGCGCACGAATTCCACGCTGTCCGGCCGGCGGCCGTCCGAGTATCCCCCGTCGGCGCGGAATGTCGTTATCTCCGCTTTTTCCCCGTCGATTGTCACGGTCAGCGTCCCGTACCGCGCCCCCGTTTCAAGGATTTTATGCCCCGCGAAAACGGCCGCGGTCTCCTCCGGCGCCGCCGAGGCGCAGATGTCCCAGTCGCGCGGCTCGATCCCCAGCGCGGCGTCGCGCACACAACCGCCCGCAACGAACGCGGCGAAGCCCGCGCCCTCGAGCGCCGAGAGCGCGCGGCGGACGTAAAGGGGGAGGTCGATGCGCACGGCCGCGCCTCAGTGCGGCGCGGAGACGGCCTGAAATTCCTTTTCCGGGGCGCGGCGCTCGCGGCTCCGGTTGATTTTATAGAAGTTCAAGTCTCCCGGCTGAAGCATGAAGAAGCTGAAGTCCGCCGCGCCCTCCCCGCCGGGGCCCGCGGAGGGGCGGGGATATAGCTTCTCCCCCGGCCGGGACAGGTTTTCAATCGAATCCGCCGGGATGTTGACGCGCAGGCCGTAGGCGCCGCCCGCAAGCCCCCCGGCGTAGGCGTAGATGGCGAAGGTGTCGTTATCGTAGGCGAAAATCGAGCACTGCCCAGGTCCGAGCAGGCTGTACGGCACGGCGTCCGTGAACCGCGCGCGTATGGCTTCGAGGACGACGGGCGGCAGTCCGTAAATATATCCGTATTCGTCCGGCGCGACGAGCGTCACAAGCTCACCCCTGCCGTAGTGGTCGCTGAGCAAAATCGGATAGTTCTCCTCCCCGGCGACGGCCTTCGCGAGAGTCCACGTCGTATTGTTGCGGTGCTCCAAGAGCGGAAAGCCCATCTCGTGTTTTGAAAACTCCCCGCCCGCGCCGCCGATCCCGCCGCCCCGGAACTCGCGCGAACGAAAGCGCCGCCCCCTGTACCGTATGGACGTGAGATCCGTTATGCCGCCCGCCCCGCTCCCGGCCTCTTCCGCGCGGCGCAGCGCCTCTATCATAAATCCGGAGGTCACAACGGCCCGCCCGCCGTCCGCGACGAATTTCTCCAGCTTCCGGATTATTTCCCCGTCGCGGTGCGCCTGGACGGTGAGGAACACGCTCCCCGCCCCTTCCGGGAAGTCGGGGGACGGCTCCAGCGGGATTCCCGCCATGCCGAGGAAGTCCTCTATGTGGTCCTCCCCCTGCGCGCCGGGCGGGAGGTAGCAGACGGTGCCGGCGGGGGCGCCCGCCTTGTCCAAGAAGGCGTCTATCAGGTCGAGCTGCAGGCCGAGCGGCGTTATGACGCGGTTGTTGTAAAGGCTCCCCCAGCAAAA
Organism: Oscillospiraceae bacterium; assembly: GCA_031279125.1. GTDB lineage: Bacteria > Bacillota > Clostridia > Oscillospirales > Oscillospiraceae > JAIRRO01. Next base: position 9,290 of record JAITJC010000021.1, on the reverse strand, counting down.
CAGCGTCAGTTCCTTCGGGCGCGCGAACGCGGAGAGATACCCCTGTTCGAGGAAGATTTCCATCGGTTCGCATCCGTATGGGTCGAACCACGCGCCGCCGTTGCGTCCCGGGGCGTAGTTTTCGAGCAGGCGCATGATGGAGTAGCCCGCGTAGCGCGGCAGGTGCTGGTCGGTGTTCGCCGTGTCGCGCGTTTCCGTGCCGGCATAGATCGTGTCGAATATATGGCGCTGCGCCGCGGGGCCGTAGCCGGACTCTTGGAACGCTTCCCGCCAGTTCGGGTATTTTATGACGACCTTGCAAGCGGGGTTCGCCGCTTTCGCCGACCGGACGACAAGACCGCTTATCTCTTCCATCAGGCCGAGTCGGTACTCCTCCCAAGAGCGCGCGCCCTTCGCCTCCCGGCACTCTCCGCAGGAGCACATCGTGAAGAACCAGTCGTCGAGGATAAACTCGTCGAAGTGCCGCGCCGTGTATTCGACGGTTTTCACGAGGTGTTCCCGCATTTTCGCGTTTGTGAAGCAGTACGTCCCGCTCATGCGGTATTTGGCGCGGTCGCCCTCGGACAGGTTGTTGCACGTCGTTGTCAGCGCGCCGGAGACCTCGATACCGCGCGCGCGGAACGCCTTGATGAGCATGAGGAGCCGGTCCTCCGGGATCGTGTACCCATCGCGGTACGGCTCTAAGTACACCTTGTCGCAACCGCAGTATTTTTCGAAAAACGCGAGCTGATCGAGCAGCTCCTCCCCCGTGATTTCCGCCATGTTCTGCGCCGTGCAGAACATGGCGAGCTTGAAGTTTTTATATCGTGACATTGTCTCGCCCCCCGTTGTTTTTCCGCAATATTACCACGGCGGCGCGGAGATGTCAACTATATCGTCCCGCGGTGCCGGCCGCACGGCAAAACGCATCCGGACACCGGGGTGCCTCGAAAATGTTTCACGTGAAACACCCCCGCGCAAACCCTTGACTTATGAAAAAAATATGATACTATATGGTGCGCGCGCCGCGCCGTTCGCGCCGCGCCGCGAAAAACCATACTATGCCGGAGGGGCGCCCATGGGCAAAATAATCGCGATCACGAACCAGAAGGGCGGCGTCGGCAAGACGACGACCGCCGTGAACCTCGCCGCGGCGCTGACGGCGGAGGGCAAGCGCGCGCTGCTGTGCGACATGGACCCGCAGGGGAACGCGACGAGCGGGATGGGCGTGGACAAGAACTCCGCCGCGCCGAGCACGTACAGCGTTCTCATCGGGGACGCCGAGCCGCGCGACGCCGTCGCGAGCACGCGCTTCGGCGACGTGCTCCCGGCGAACAAATCCCTGTCCGGCGCCGTCGTGGAGCTCGTCGGCATGGACTCCCGCGAATTCGTCCTGAAAAAAGCGCTCGGGCGGCTGCGCGGGGAGTACGACTACATCCTGATCGACTGCCCGCCGTCTTTGGAGCTGCTCACGCTCAACTCCCTCTGCGCGGCTGACACGGCGCTCATCCCCGTGCAGTGCGAATATTTCGCGCTCGAAGGGTTGTCCGATCTCGTCGCGACGGTGCGCATGATAAAGCGCGGGCTGAACCCCCCGCTCGACATAGAAGGCGTGCTTCTGACGATGTACGACTCTCGCACGAACTTCTCGGCGCAGGTCGCCGACGAAGTAAAGAAATATTTCGGCAAAAAAGTCTATGGCGTCGTCGTGCCGCGCAACGTGCGCGTCTCCGAGGCACCGAGCCACGGCGAGCCCGTCCTCGCGTACGACGGCGGCTCGCGCGGGGCCGTGGCGTACAGGGAGCTCGCGCGCGAATTTTTGAAAAGGAACTGACGGCGGCGGAAAACGTCGAAACGAAAGGGGCGGTCATGGAAATGGCGAACTTGAAAAACAGGGGGCTCGGTTCCGGGCTCGGCGCGCTGCTGAACGTCGCGGCGATCTTCGAACCCAACGGCTTCGAATACATCCCGATAGAAAAAATCGAACCGAGGCGCGGCCAGCCTCGCACGGGCTTTGAGGAAGCTGCGCTGGAGGAACTCGCGGCCTCCATACGCGAGCACGGCGTGCTCTCCCCGCTGATGGTGCGCCCGTCGGGCGACGGCTTTTATCAGATCATCGCCGGCGAGCGGCGCTGGAGAGCGGCACGCCTCGCGGGACTCTCGGAACTCCCCGCGCGCGTCGTCGCGGCGGACGACCTGAAAACGATGGAGCTGTCGCTCGTCGAGAACCTCCAGCGCGAGGACCTCAACCCCGTCGAGGAAGCCTTCGGCTACCGCGCGCTCGGCGACGAGTTTGGGCTGACGCAGGACGAAATCGCGAAGCGGATGGGCAAGTCCCGCCCCGCCGTCGCGAACGCCCTGCGACTGCTCGCCCTGCCGGACGAGCTCTTGGAACTCCTGCGGAGCGGAGCGCTCGCCGCGGGCTCGGCGCGGGCTCTCGCCGCCATACCCGACAAAGACGCGCTCGTCCGCGCGGCGCGCGAAGTCGTCGATGGCGGCCTCTCCACGCGTGACGCCGAAAAGCTCGCGCGGGACCTCGCCGCCGCCGGGGGCGGCGAGGGATGGGAAGCGCCGCCCCCGGCGGAAAAGCCCGCGCGCGTGAACTATATGGCGGAGTACGAGCGCTCGCTCTCCGCCGCGCTCGGCAGGAAGGTGCGGATCGCCGCCGCGAAAAAGAATAGCGGACGCATCGAAATCGAATACTACGGGGGCGAGGACTTCGAGCGGCTCGCGTCGGCGCTCGCCTCGCTGGGGGGGGTATAGTCATGAATGCCGGGAACGAGGCGGAGCGCCGAGACGGCTCGCGGCGCGCGGTCGCGCTGTACGCGGCGATACTGTTCGCCGTCGTGATCTTTTTCATCGCGCTGTCGTACTTCATCGGGGAGCGCGACGGGGACTCAAAGGCGGCGCTCTCCGCCGAAAACGTGACGGCGGCGCGTAGGATCGAAGCCCTGACGGAGGAAAACCTCGCGCTCCGAAAAGAAAACGCGGCGCTGGAAGAGCGCCTGCGCGAGCTCTCCGCCGAGCTGGAGCGGACAAAGCTCGACTGGGCGGCGGACACGAAGCGGATCGAGGATCAATACAAGGCGGACTACAGCGAGCTCTTGCAAAAATACGAAGAAATCACGCAAAGCGAGGCGCGAGAAAATGATTGACATCAAAATCATCAGGGACAACCCGGAAGGCGTCAAAGCGCGGTATCTGCGCAAGCAGGCCGCCGTCGGGGCGCAGATTGACCGCATAATCGAGCTCGACGCGCGGCGGCGCGAGACCATCGCCGCCGTCGAAGGCGGCAAGGCGGAGCAGAACCGCGTCTCGAAACAGATACCCGTGATGAGGAAAAACGGCGAGGACACATCGGAGACGATGGCGCTCCTGAACGCCCTGAAAGAAAAAATCCGCGCGGGCGAAGCGCGCCTGCGCGAAACCGAGACGGAGTACGAAACGCTCATGCTCGCCCTGCCGAACCTGCCGGACGAGGACCTCGCGCCCGGCGGCAAAGAGAACAACGAGCCGCTCCGCTACTTCGGCGAGCCGCACAAGTTCAACTTCGAGCCGCGCCACCACGTGGACCTCTGCACGAAGCTCGGGCTCATCGACTATGAGCGCGGCGTCAAGCTCGCGGGCAGCGGTTTCTGGGTGTACCGCGGACTCGGCGCGCGGCTCGAATGGGCGCTGCTGAACTACTTCATCGACTCCCACGTCGCCGACGGGTACGAACTCGTGCTCGTGCCGCACATGCTGGAATACGAATGCGGGCTGACGGCGGGGCAGTTCCCTAAATTCGACGACGAGGACTACTGGATAGCCAACCCGACGGACGGGCGGCGGCACTACATGCTCCCCACGGCGGAACCCGCGCTCGTCTCTCTCCACCGCGACGAGATCCTGACGGAGGCGGAACTCCCCCGCAAATATATATCATACACGCCCTGCTTCCGGCGCGAAGCCGGCTCCTACGGCGCGGACGAGCGCGGCATGGTGCGCGGGCACCAGTTCAACAAGGTGGAAATGGTGCAGATAACGCGCCCGGAGGACTCCGGCGCGGCGTTCGACGAACTCGTCGTCAAAGCGGAGCGCCTCGTGAAAGGCCTCGGCTTCCACTTCCGCACGGTGAAGCTCGCCGCCGGCGACTGCGGCGCCGCGATGGCCCGCACGTTCGACATAGAAATACAGATACCCTCCATGGCGGGGTACAAAGAAATCTCGTCCATCTCCAACACGCGGGAATACCAGGCTCGGCGCGGCATGATACGCTTCCGCCGCGAATCTACCGGGCAGATAGAATACGTCCACACGCTCAACGGCTCCGGCCTCGCCACAAGCCGCATACTCCCCGCGCTCGTCGAACAGAACCAGCGGGCGGACGGCAGCGTCGTCGTCCCGGACGTCCTGCGGAAATACCTCGGCGGGCTGGAACTGATACCCGCGCGCGGGTGAGCCGCCGTCCGCCCGTCCGCGGTAAAATAGCCGCGTTGTTTTTTGACTCTTCAATTTGAGACGCTGCCTTGTGAGGACGCCTTATTACTATGCTCAATCTTGCGAAAGCCCTTCTCGATGAACCGGAAATCGCGCGGACGGTCTCGGCGGTGGACGCCGGGCGCTGTCCCGCGCTGATCTCCGGGCTCTCCGGCGCGCACCGCGCGCAGCTGCTCGCCGCCGTCCGCGCGGAGACGGGACGCCCCGTCGTGTACATAGCCTCCGACGAGCTGGAACTGCGCCGCGCGGCGGGAGACCTCGCGGCGCTCCTCGGCGAACCCGTCGTCGCGCTGCCCCCGCGCGACTTCATATTCCGCGACGTGGAGGGCGCCTCGCGCGAGTTCGAGCGCCGCCGCCTCGGCGCGCTCCTGCGGGCCTCCGGGGGACTTCCGGGCGCCGTGCCCCCGGCGGGCGCCGTAGTCACAACGCCGTGGGCGCTCATGCAACGCGCCGTGCCCCGCGAGATACTGTCGGCGGCGCTGTTCACGCTCGCCCCCGGCGAGACGCACGACGCGGACGCGCTCTGTTCGCGCCTTGCGGCGCTGGGCTATACGCGCGCGGAGCAGGCGGACGCGGAAGGGCTGTTCGCGCGGCGCGGGGGGATACTCGATATCTTCTCCCCGGCGCACGGCGAGCCCGTGCGCGCGGAGTTCTTCGGCGACGAAATCGACTCCCTGACGTTCTTCGACGCCACATCCCAAAGGCGCGGCGAACCCTGCCCGCGCGCCGTGATCCTCCCCGCCTCAGAGACGCTCCCGCAAATCTCTCCGGACGGCGAGGCGGGGCTTGCCGAAGCCCTCGAAAGCCTCGCGGAGCGCTCGCGGGGCGCTCGCGGCGCCGCGCGGCGGGAGCGCATAGCATCCGACCTCGACAGGCTGCGCGGCGGGCGGAGCTTCCCCGCGGCGGACAGATACCTGGAACTCATATACCCGTTCGCCTCCGGGCTGGACTATCTGCCGGACGGCGCCGCCGTGCTGATAAGCGAACCCTCGCGCGTGAAAGCCGCCGCGGAGAGGGCGGAGAAACAGCTGTATGAGGAGCTCCTCCCCCTGCTCGAATCGGGGACGATGGACTCCTCCCTGCTGCGGTTCAACGAAACGACAGACGGACTTTTCGGCGCGCTTGACCGCCACGCCGTTATCATGGCGGACTTGTTCGCCGTCTCGGAATACCCGCTCACGCCCCGCCTTACGGCGTCCGTCGCGGCAAAACAGCTCCCAAGCTACGGCGGGAGCCTTGAAACGGCGGCGGGGGAGCTGGAGCACTACATAAAAAGCGGCTACAGGGCGATAGTCGCCGCGCCGACGCGCGCCTCCGCCGACGCGCTCCTGCGATACCTGTCGGAGCGCGAGCTGCGCGTATCGCCGGACTACGGACTGAACGCCCTGCCCGGACCGGGGAGCGCCGCCGTTACCGTCGGGGCGCTCTCCGGAGGGACGGAATACCCGTCCATCAAACTCGTCGTCCTGACGGAGGGGCAGTTCGGAGAGCCCCGAGCCGCCGCGCCCCGCCGGAAGCGGGCCAAGACGAACCGCGAGCGCGTGCAAAACATCACGGAACTCCGGGCGGGCGACCTCGTCGTCCACGAACAACACGGCGTCGGGCGCTTCCTCGGGCTTTTCCAGATGACGACGGACGGCATGTTGAAAGACTACATAAAAATCGAATACGCCGGCGGCGCCGGCCTGTACATCCCCGTGACGCAGCTCGACAGCATCGCGAAATACATCGGCGGCGGCGGAGAGGACTCGCCCGCGCGCCTATCCAAAATGGGCGGCGCGGATTGGACAAAGGCGAAAGCGAAAGCGCGCGGCGCGGCGCGCGACATCGCGCGCGAACTTATCGCCCTGTACGCCGCGCGGCAAAAAGCGCGCGGCCACGCCTTCGCGCCGGACTCCGCGTGGCAGAGGGAGTTCGAGGAAAAGTTCGGCTACGCGGAAACGGACGACCAGATCCGCTGCATCGACGAAATAAAAGCGGATATGGAACGCCCCGTCCCGATGGACCGCCTGCTGTGCGGCGACGTCGGCTACGGCAAGACGGAGGTCGCCCTGCGCGCCGTGATGAAATGCGTGCTCGACGGCCGCCAGGCGGCGATACTCGTCCCCACAACGGTGCTCGCGCGGCAGCACTTCATAACCGCGTCAAAGCGCTTCGCGGGGTACCCCGTGAACATAGAGGCGCTCTCGCGCTTCCGGAGTCCCGGGGAGCTGAAAAAATCGCTGAAAAACATCAAAAACGGCTCCGCCGACCTCATAATCGGGACACACAAGCTCTTGCAGAAAGACATAGAGTTCCGGCGGCTCGGCCTGCTCGTCGTGGACGAGGAGCAGCGCTTCGGCGTGACGCACAAAGAGCGGCTGAAAGCGCTCTCCAAGAACGTGGACGTACTGACGCTCTCCGCGACACCGATACCGCGCACGCTGAACATGGCGCTCTCCGGGATACGCGACATGTCCGTCATAGAAGAACCCCCGACCGGGCGCCAGCCCGTGCAGACGTATGTGATAGAGCACGACCGGGACGTCATATGCGACGCGATACGCCGCGAAGCCGCGCGCGGCGGCCAGACGTACTATCTGCACAACCGCATAGAGACAATAGACCGCGCGGCGGCTCGCCTCAACGAAATGCTCAACCCGGAGGGGGCGGGCAAAGGCGAGCGCATAACGATAGCCGTCGCCCACGGGCAAATGGATGAGGAAGCGCTCTCCGACGTCATGGAGCGCGTATCCGACGGCGACATCGCCGTCCTCGTCTGCACGACGATAATAGAAGCGGGCATCGACATCCCGAACGTCAACACGCTCGTCGTGGAAGACGCCGACAAGCTGGGACTCTCCCAGCTCCACCAGATACGCGGGCGCGTCGGGCGCAGCCCGCGCCGCGCGTACGCGTACCTCACGTTCCGGCGCGGCAAGATCCTCTCGGAGATCGCCGCCAAGCGCCTTGGCGCCGTGCGGGAATTCGCGGAATTCAACGCCGGCTTCAAGATAGCCATGCGGGACCTGGAACTGCGCGGGGCGGGGAACCTGCTCGGCGCCGACCAGTCCGGCCACATGGCGAAAGTCGGCTACGACATGTACCTGAAGCTCCTGGAGGAAGCCGTCGCCGAGGAACGCGGGGAAAAAACCGCCCCGCGCCCGGAATGCGCGGCGGACATATCCGTCCCGGCGCTCTTGCCGGAAAGCTATGTGCCGTCCGGGGCGCACAGGGTGGACATGTACAGGCGCATAGCGCGCGTCCGCACGGAGGAGGACGCCGACGAAGCCATAGCCGAAATGATAGACCGCTTCGGCGACCCGCCGCCGGAAGCCGTCGCGCTCGTGCGCGTCGCGCTCCTGCGCGCGTCCGCGGCGGAGCGCGGAATATCGGAACTCTCGCAAAAGGACGGGCGGCTGCGCGTGAAGCTGAGGGACTTCGACTTCAGCCGCGTGGCGACGCTCTACGCCATGCCGGAATTCACGGGGCGGCTGCGCGTGGAGACGGGAGAAGAGCCCGCCGTGTCGCTGACGCTGAAAGGCCGCGACGCGCTCGAAGAGGCGGAACGCTTCGTTGCGGCGTGGGGCGGATAGCCCGCGCCGCGCCCGCCGACGTCTGCGACACCCCGAAAGTTCCCGCGGCTTGACGCGCGCCCCGTTCCGCTGTATACTGAACGGCATAACAATGGTGCCGCTGCGATATAATTTTAAAGGGGTGGTTTTATGATCTTGTTCGCGGTAATCTGGCTCGCGCTTGCCGTCGCCCTCGCCGCGCTTGAGGCGGTGACGGCGCAATTCGTGAGCGTCTGGTTCTCCCTCGGCGCTGTCGCCGCCATGCTCTTGGCTCTCTCGGGCGCGGATATCCGGGCGCAGATCCTCGTTTTCACGGCGGTCTCCGCGATACTTGTCGCGGCGCTGCGGCCTCTCTCCCGCAAACTCGCGCGACGCCCCGGCAGGACGCGCCCCGCCGCGACGCCCACGAACGCGGACAGGGCGGTCGGCGCGACGGCGGAGGCGCTCCGCGACATCGGAAACGGCGACGCGGGGCAAGTCAAGATAAACGGACTCGTCTGGAGCGCCGTGACGCCGGAAAGCGCGGGCGGCGCCGTAATCCGCGCCGGGGAGCGCGTGCGCGTCCTCGCCATAGAGGGCGCGAAGCTGATAGTCGAAAAAGACGAAATTCAATCGGAGGTAAAGTAAAATGACACCTGCTTACATTCTCGGGGCTCTCGCGGTATTCATCCTGCTCGTAATCATCTCCAACATAAAAATCATCCCGCAGGCTTACGCGCGCGTCGTGGAGCGCTTCGGCGCGTACAACGCGACGTGGAACACGGGACTGCACGTCAAAATCCCGTTCATCGACCGGCTCTCACGCCAAATCTCGCTGAAAGAGCAGGTCGTGGACTTTGCGCCCCAGGCCGTCATAACGAAGGATAACGTGACGATGCAGATAGACACCGTAGTGTATTTTCAGATTACCGACCCGAAGCTCTACACATACGGCGTGGAGCATCCTCTGTCGGCAATCGAGAACCTGACGGCGACGACGCTGCGCAATATCGTCGGCGATTTGGAACTCGACCAGACGCTCACCTCGCGCGACACGATAAACACGCAGATGCGCACGATCCTCGACGAGGCCACGGATCCGTGGGGCATAAAGGTCAACCGCGTGGAGCTGAAATCCATCATCCCTCCGCGCGAGATACAAGACGCGATGGAGAAGCAAATGAAGGCCGAGCGCGAACGCCGCGAGGCCATACTGCGCGCGGAGGGCGAAAAGCGCAGCGCGATACTCGTCGCCGAGGGGCAGAAAGAATCCGTCATCCTCGCCGCCGAGGCCGACAA
>JAITJC010000097.1 GCA_031279125.1 Oscillospiraceae bacterium | reverse complement strand
AGTCTTCGCCAACTTGATGAGCGTCATCAAAACCGCGATTAAACAAGGCGTTTCCCCGCATATCGCCGTGCGGTCCGTGTTTGACGGGCGCTGCTGTGTTTCGTAGCTGAGTAGTAACCCCCGCCCGTTATTACAAACTCGCGCCACATCCCGATTTTGTCCGCGAGCGGCCCGAATATCAACATACTCACGGGCATCCCCAGCGTGTTCACCATGCTCATCAGGCTCATGACCCTGCCGAGGTATTCGTTTTCCACGTTCTCTTGGATGAGCACGACGGCGGGCGTGTTGAACAGCGGCATGGAGATCCCGAGCGCCAGCGTCACGGCGGCGAAAATCCAAAACTCGGGCACAAGCCCGTAGGCGATGGTCCCTATGGACATAACGCCGCAGCTTACCGCTATCATAAGCCATTTGCGCTTGAACCCGCCCCAGATGGCCATCAGCCCGCTTCCCGCAAGCATCCCGGCGGCAAACACCGTGTCGTTTATCGCCAGCATACGGGCGTCCGCGCCGAATTTCTGCGTCAGGTGCAGGGAGAACAGTATCGCGACGGGCGCGATAAGCACCCCCAGCGGTATCATATACGCGAAAAAGCGCCCCACGAACCTGTGCGACAGCACATACCTCACGCCGAGCTTTAAGTCCCCGAAATAGCTCGCCTTCGCTTCGCCGCCCGCGCCTGCCTGCCGCCGCGCCTTGACGAGAAACGTGAGGATCAGAATCGCGATCACAGCGGTTATCACGTCTATGCCGAACGTGAACTCGATGGGCAGCGTCGCGTACAGCAAGCCGCCCAGCGCCGGGGACACGAGCATCATCGCGCTTTGTGCCGAGGTGAATATGCCGTTGACGCGCATAAGCGCGCCCGCCGGCACAAGGCCGGGCAAAAGCGCGCCCGCGGCGGGCTGCTGGATACCCTGCCCCAGACCCCGCGCCGCCATCGCCCCTATTATCAGCCACACGCTTTGAAAGCCGAGCCTGAACGCGACGAACAGCCCCAGCGTCGCCAGAGCCACGAACGCATCCGCCAGAATAATCAGCTTCTTCCGGTCGAGGCGGTCGGCCCAGACCCCGGCGAACGGCGAAACGAGAAACGTCGGGATGAAGCCCGCCACCATCGCCGCCGTCATCATAGAGCCGCTTTTAGTCACGAGTGTTATGTGCCAGAATATGACGCACTGCGCGAGCGACGAGCCGAAAAGGCTCACGATCTGACTCGCGAGATACAGCGCGATATTGCGCTTCCAGCCGTTCCCGGCTGGCGCGCCTTGCGGTTCAATCAGCATTTCCCAGTTCCTCCATTCCGAATTCCGCCGTGTCGCGGAGCGTACGCGCGAACAGCCCTATCTCCTGTTCTGTATCGCAAACTCACACGTCAACGTACCCGCACAGGAAATCGGCGAGTCCCGCGATATCCTCAAGCCCGAACACCGGGATCCCGGGCGCTTCGACGGGCGTATCCGACACTGCCGCGGCGCAGTCCCGAAGCTCTGCGGCGAAGTCCCGCCCCGAGCCCTTCCCGGCACCCGCTCGCCGCAGGGCGATTTTGGGATATGAACCTGTTTTATAACCCTCCGCGAGTATGATATCGACGTCCGTTATATCCGATATGAGCTTCTCAAACGCCGTCGGGCGGTTTTCCATAACGGCGGCGTGCGTGTCAGAGACTATGGCGACGACATCCGCGCCCGCGCGCGTGAAGCGCCATGAGTCCTTGCCCTCTTTGTCTATGTCAAATTCGTGCGCGTCGTGCTTGACGGCGGCGACGCGCAGACCGCGTGCTTTCAGCTCCCGTATCAGCTTTTCGAGCAGCGTCGTTTTGCCCGCGCCGGAATAAGCCGCGAAAGAAAAGACGGGAATACCGGACATAACGCAGCCTCCGATCCGTTGTTTTTTGTGCCTTTGCCGAGGGCATGAGTATACCATCCGCCGCCGGAAAACGCAAGCGCTTGCGGGCCGAAAAATTTTTGTTGACAGGCGCAAATTTTTCATATATACTGCGCGTGATGCCGCTTGAGTCGAGCTCGCGGCGAATCCTTGCCCGATGCGCTCGGGCCTTGCCCGCAAGACGGGTTTCAAGTCCAAAAGGAGGTGCGAAAATGGCGAAAACCACAGCGAACTACGAGCTTCTCTACATCCTCGATCCAGCAAAAACCGAGGAAGAGACCGCCGCGGCGGTCGAAAAATTCTCCGCTTTGATCAAAGAACATGGCGAGCTTGCGGAGACGACGCTTATGGGCAAGCGCCGACTGGCCTATCCCATAAACGACAAGCCGGACGGGTACTATGTCCTTGTGCGTTTTGCTTCCGCCCCGGATTTCCCGGCGGAGCTTGACCGTGTGCTCGGGATAACGGACGGCGTGATGCGTTCACTTATCACAGCAATAGAAGAGTAGGAGGAAGACTATGAACCAGGTCGTACTCATGGGTCGCTTGACGCGCGACCCGGAACTGCGCCACACACAGACGGGGACACCCGTGGCATCGTTCACCCTCGCCGTGGACAGGGGCTTTGCCCCGCGCGACGGAGGGGATCGTCAGACGGATTTCATCGACATCGTCACATGGCGGCAGACGGCGGAATTCGTGTCGAAGTACTTCGTCAAAGGCCAGCTCGCCGCGGTAACGGGGCGTCTGCAAATCCGCGACTGGACGGACAAGGAAGGCAACAAGCGCCGCAACGCGGAGATCATCGCGGAAAACGTGTATTTCACGGGCGACAAGCGTGAACGGGGCGACGGCTCCGCGCGCCCGCCGTATCAGGAGTCCGGCAAGGCGGACGACTATTCCGGAGGGTATTCCTCCCCCGTGCAGCCGTCCGGCTTCGCGGAACTCGACGACGAGGACGACGGCGACCTGCCGTTTTGAGCCTCGGACGCGGCAAAAGTTAAATTGAAAGCAAAGGAGGCAGGGAAAAATGCCGTATGAACCTCGCGAAAGAAACTCCGACAACCCGCGCCCGCACGGCGGGAACCGCCGCCGCCGCAAGGTGTGCCAGTTCTGCGTGGACAAGGCGCAGAGCATAGACTACAAGGACGTGGCGAAGCTCCGCCGTTTCCTCTCGGAGCGCAGCAAGATACTCCCCCGCCGCACGACGGGCGTCTGCGCGTCCCACCAGCGTCGGCTTATGACAGCCATCAAGCGTGCCCGTATAGTGGCGTTGCTGCCGTACGTCACGGACTGAACGAAACAAAACAAAGCAAGCGGGGCATCTCGGTGCCCCGCTTGCTTTGTTTTGCGGCAGTTTAGGACGGCGCGCGCTGTCACGCCCGCGCCGCTTCCGCATATACTGTATCAAGGCGATTACAGCGAGGAGTGATTCGTATGCCGGAAAACGCAAAAATCGACGCGGATATGTTGTTGAACGCGCCGGAGATACAAAGGCTCGCGGGGCGGCGGGCGGAGATAGAGCGGCTTGCCGATTCTGAGGACGGGAAGCGCGTGCGCGCGCTGCTTGCCGGGGCGGATGTCGAAAACGCGGCGCGGTCGGGGGATCTTTCCTCCGTGGCGTCGGCCGTCCGAGCCGCACTGTCCACGGAGGAGGGCTCGCGGCTCGCGAACCGGTTGCGGGGGTTGCTGAAATGAGCGATTTTCAGGACTCCCTCGAAAAACTGCTCGCCGATCCGGAGCAAATGGAGAAGATAGCGGGCATAGCGAAATCCCTGACCGGGGGCGCGGCGGAGACGCCCGGCACCCCGGACGCGCCCCGGCTTTCTCCGCTTTCGTCGCTCGACCCGGAAACAATAGGCCTCATCGGGAGGCTGATGGGCGAGTACAACGCGAAAAATGACAAGGAGGCGCTCCTGCGCGCCATCACGCCGTATTTGAAAGAGTCCCGCCGGGGGAAGGTGGAGCAGGCGGCGAAAATGGCGAAGCTCGCGAGGCTCGCCCGGCTCGCCGTGACGGAGCTCGGGGGCGGCGCGTCTTGAACAGATATATAGGGAATACGGGGCGTTTTTTCAGGGTGGGCGAAACGCCGCCGTCGGTTCCGGCGTCCCTCCCCCGCGCGGGGGAAGCCCCGGCGCGCGCGTACTTGCCGGGATTTCCGGCGCCGCCGTGGCTTCCGGCGGGGCTTGAGTCCGGCGATCTCGCCTTGTTACTGCTGTTTTTCTTTTTGTACGTCGAGAGCGGAGACGAGGAGTTTCTGATAATGCTCGCCGTGCTCGCGGCAGGCGTTTTCGCGTGACATGCCGCCCGTCATATGGCGTAGTCCTGCTGTATATCCCCGGCGAAATCCATCGATTTCAGGATTTTGCCGCGCAGCTCCGTGAAGTCGTCCGATGCGCGGTTGCGGGGGTAGCTCATCGGGACGTTCAGGATTTCGCGCACCCTGCCGGGGCGCGCCGACATGACGATTATCCTCTGGGATAGGTAAATGGCTTCGTCCACGTCGTGCGTGACCATTATCATCGTGCTGTGCCTTTCCCGCCACAGCCGCGCGAGCTCGTCCTGAAGCGTCATCCGCGTGAAGCTGTCGAGCGCGCCGAGCGGTTCGTCGAGCAGCAGCACATCCGGGGAGACGGCGAGCGCGCGCACCAGCGCGGCGCGCTGCCTCATACCTCCGCTGAGCTGGTGGGGATAGCTGTCCGCGAATTCCGCGAGCCCCGCGAGTTCAAGCCAGCCGTCTATTTCAGAGCGCTCGCTTTTGTATTTTTTCGTGCCTTTGAGCGCGAATTTTATATTGCCCCGGACGGTCAGCCACGCGAACAGCGTATGTTCCTGAAAGACAAGCCCCCGGCGGGGGTCCGTGCCGCGTATCGGCTCCCCTCCGCAGATGGCCTCCCCGAACGTGGGCGTCTCCAGCCCCGCGATAATCCGCAGGAGCGTGCTTTTACCGCACCCGCTCGCGCCGAGCAGGGATACGAACGCGCCCGGCTCAACGGAGAGGTTCACGTCCTCCAGCGCCGCCATCGTGCCGTTCAAGTCCGCCCGCGCGAATATCTTCCCGACGTTTTTGAGTTCGACCGCCGCGCTCATTTCCAGTCCTCTTGGTACCGCAGGACACGGCGCCGCGCGAGCGTCAGGGCAAAGTTGACTGCCGTGAACGTCAGGCATATGACTATGACGGCAGCGTACATCCTGGCGAACTCCGCCCAGCCGCGCTGCCAGTTGATATACCACCCCAGGCCGCTTTCCACGCCGAGCATCTCCGCAACCATGAGCGCCGTGCAGGCGACGCTCATTCCCTGCGTCAGACCGTTGAAAATGCTCGGCATCGCGGCGGGCACCGCCACTTTGAACACAAGCCGGGCGCTGCCGAGGCCGAACGTCCGCGCCGCCTCGAAATTGCCGCGCTGCGCGTTCCCGACGCCGCTCAGCGCCGCCATCGTCACGGGGTACCACACGCCGAGGGCGATCATGAACACCGAGCCGCCGAAAAGCGAGCTCGCCACGACGAGTATGATGGAAATCCACGTCGTGGACGGGATCGGGCCCAAGAGCCTGATGAGCGGCATCACCCAATAGCTCACGCGGCGGCTCCAGCCAGCGGCGACACCCGTGACGAGCCCCGCCGCCCCGCCTATGAGATAGCCCGAAAACAGCAGCACGAGCGAGTGCGATATGCAGTCAAGCAGCATGAGCCTGTCTTCGTATATGGCGAGCAGGATCCTGTCCGCCCACGGGAAATACGGCATTTTCAACTTCCCGGTCTTCAGCGTCATTAGGTCATAGGCTATCAGCAGGATTATGAGTACGCAGTACAGCGGCGTTTTGAGCAGGAGCTTTTCGTGCGCCCTCCGCGAGACGAGCGACACGGCGAACCAAGCCAATAGCGCGGCGCCGAACGCCGCCGCGAAATAAACGTACATATTCGATATGGGGTAAGCTATCGGATTCGACGCGTATTTGGGGAACGCGGGCACGAGCTTATACTCCGCGATCATGGCCCCGGCGAGGATGGCGGGAAGAAGCGCGGCGGCGCGCCGGGCGGCGCGCCGGAGCTTGGACTTCGGCGCGCTTTCGAGCCGGCGCAGTTCCCAGGCGGTCATCGCCCGTTCCGCCCGCTTCATCCGAGATCGAGCGGCTTCCAGATTTGCGCTTTCAGGGTGCCGGCGTCTATGCTCTCCGGCAGAATGCCGAGCTGCTTGTATTCGTCAACGCTGTCGTAAAGCGATTTTTCGGTGAGCTCGTTCGGCAGTCCGAAGCGGTAGAGTTTCAAGAGGTCGAGCGCGTACTCGGCGGTTCCGCTGATATGCCCCTCGTCAAGCAGCAGCTGCGCCGCCTCCGCCTTGTTCGCGTCGCTCTCCTGAAGCCAAAGCGACGCCTTGTATACGGCGCGGGAGATGCGCTCGCTCGTTATCGGGTTCTCGGCGAAAAATTCACCGGAGATGCCCATGGCGCAGCAGGCCTCATCCTTGAAATCCTCGTCGAAATCCAGCGAGCGTATGCGCCTGACGGAGCCCTCCTGCACCCATTTCTCGATGAGCTGATCGGGGCCCACGAACACCTTCGCTTCGCCCCTCTCCAGGATGGCGAGCGCCTGGTCGCCGGGGAAGTCCGCCCATTTGTAGTCGTTTTGGTCCAGCCCGTCGTGCGCCAGAAAGCGGAACGCTATATTCTGGTTCTGACCGCCGATGCCGGAGGTTATGGCTATCGTCTCGCCCTTGACGTCGGCGAAGGATTCTATGCCGCTGTCCGCCAGCACGACGGCGGACGTGCAGCCCGTGTGCAACCCGACGGTGAACACGATGTCCACGCCGTTGGAAATCGGCTTCAGCCACACGGCTATCATGCCTGCCGAGGTGTCGATTTGCCCGCCCGCTATGGCATCGCGGGCGTTTTCGGACTTGACAAGCTGTGTTTGCAGACCTTCTTCCGCGAAAAAGCCCTTGGAGTGCGCCACGGCTATGACGCCCTGGCACAGCCCGCCGTCATAGCCGATGTTGATGACCCGCCCGGACGCGGGCTCCGCGAGGAAAGCGGCCTCCTCGCCGCCCGCCGGGGTTTCTTCCGCCGGGGACGAAGCGCCGGGGGCGGGCGGTGCCGCCCCTCCCGGAGTCGGGGAGGATCCCGTGTCTCCGCCGGGCGAGCAGGCGGCGGCGGGGAGCAGCAGGAAGATCGCGAGAACGATTGCGAGCGCGGGCAAAATTGTGCGTTTCATAGAGTTGTCTCCTTTTTTTGCGCAAAACATAGTTTGCAGATATGTTTTTGATTATACGCCGCGCCGCGACGGATGTCAACAATTATTTTTTCGGCTCTGTCAACAGTCAGCGAAAATGGTTACTACTCAGCTGCGCGACATTGCGAAGCAAGAGCGTGGGTGGCAATACATCCGGCAAGCGGGATGCAACATCCAAAGCAAGTTGAAATACGGAACGGACGACAGATAAAAAGAGCGCGGGTGCCGACGGCGCGAAAGGGGTTCGCCCGGTCCGTAAAAAACAGCATAAAATCGGTTCAGATGGCCACTCCCGTTGAAAAAAACACTGTCAAGCGTTTTTGATATTGTCTCAAAAAAAAGAAAAGATAAGCGAAGAAGAGGGGTACGAAAGAAGGCGTGGGAACGGGTGGCCAAGGGGGGGCTACTCCCCCCCCTTGACACATTG
>JAITJC010000073.1 GCA_031279125.1 Oscillospiraceae bacterium | reverse complement strand
ACGAGCCCGCTGTCGTCCCCGTGCGTCATGATTATGCCGCCTATCGTGCGCGTGGAAAAGCCCCAGGATGTCTGGTGCGGATAGGCCAGCTTGTTGTTCTTGTCGGAAAACGTGATGTCGAACGCGCGCGCGAAGCCGTCTCCGAAGTAATGGCTGGTGCCGTTTTGGAGCGCCTTTCCGTCGTGCATCATGCACTCGACGGTGTATGTGCGCTCCGCGCCCGCGAACTTTTCCTTGTCGGTCTTGAGCCCTTTTGTAACGGGCATCGCAAGGTAATTTTCGCACAGATTGGCGTACACGGCGTGCATACGCTCCGTTTCCTCAATGGCTTCCTCCGCCGTCGCGTGGAGCGTGTGGCCCTCCTGCCAGAGGAATTCGCGGTGGCGCAGGAACGGCCGCGTCGATTTCTCCCAGCGCAGGACGCTGCACCACTGGTTATACAGCTTTGGCAAGTCGCGCCAGGAACGCACGGTGCGCGCCCAGTGGTCGCAGAACAGCGTCTCGGATGTCGGGCGGATGCACAGCCGTTCCTCCAGTTCCTCCGCGCCGCCGAACGTCACCCACGCGCATTCCGGCGCGAAGCCTTCCACGTGATCCTTCTCTTTCTGCAGAAGCGATTCGGGGATTAAAAGCGGCATGGACACATTCTCGTGCCCTGTATCCTTGAAACGTCTGTCCAGTTCCGTCATGATGTTCTCCCAGATGGCGTAACCATACGGGCGCAGGACGAAAAACCCTTTGGCACCCGAATAGCCGATTAGCTCCGCGCGCGTCACGACGTCCGTGTACCACTGCGCGAAATCGGTGCCCATGCTTGTTATTTGCTCCACATTTTTTGTATTCGCCATATAAATAAACCCCTTTACTTATTGTCAGTCCGCGTCCGCGTCGTCCCCGGTGTCCAGAAGCATCCAAAGCCCGGACGCGGAACTGACGGGGACGGAGAACACGATGGATTTGGCCTTCGTGTGCATACCCGCTTCGTTTATGACAGCCTCCATGATCTTCTTCCGGCATCGGCTCCGGCAGGCGATAAGCACGAGCTCCTTTTCCTCGGCGATGGAGACGCCGAAGAATTTTTTCGCAGCCTCTGTGCCGACGCCCCGCGCGTGGACGATCGTCGCCCCCGTCGCGCCGCCTTTTTCCTGCGCGGCCTTGACGGCGATTTCGCTGCAGCCCTCCTCAGTGATCACGAAGACAAGGTCGAAGGTCCCGGCGCTGTTTTCAGACATATGCTTTTCAGTCCTCTCATCCGGTTGGTTACCGTATATATATTTTACCGCGCGCGCGCCCGCCACGCCGTTTATAGGGACGGTCAGGATGACGCTTGTGCCCGGGCGCCGGATCCTGTACATCCTGTCCGCCGTCTTCACCGCCGTCCGGATTTTATCGCGCGCGGCGACGGAAAGAATGACGACTTTTTCGCGGGATTCCAAGCCGAGCGTGTCGAGGATCTCGCGGGACGCCGTCCCGCGGCCGAGCGCGGCGAGCGTTATGGGAAGCTCGAGCTTCTGGTAAAGGCGTATGAAGTCCTCGCTTGAGTCCCGGCCGGTGATAGTGATCGCGATTTCCAAGTCCATCGAACGAATCCTCCAGAGTCAAAAATCAATAATATCGGAGTCTTCCGGAAGCTGCTCCTCCGGGCCGGCGGGCACCGTCCCGGACAGCCGGAGCTTGTATATGAAGCCCATTACCTGAACGGCGATCAGCGGGGTCATCGCCACCATCGCGACGATGCCGAAGGCGTCCGTTATGACATTGCCCCCGCGCGCTGTGCAGACGCCTATCGCGAAAGGCAGGAGAAACGTGACCGTCATAGGGCCGGAAGCCACGCCGCCGGAGTCAAAGGCTATGGCGGTGAATATCCGGGGCACGAAAAACGAGAGCGCGAGGGCTATGCCGTACCCCGGGATCAGGAACCAGAAAATCGACGCGCCCGTCAGCAGGCGCACGGTGGCGAGCCCGAGGGAGACGCACATGCCGGCGGACAGGCTGATGTTCATGGCGCGCGCGGGGATGGCCCCGGACGATATTTCTTCCACCTGCCTGTTCAGGACCTGGACGGCGGGCTCCGCCGCGACGATAAAATACCCTATGAGCATCGCGACGGGGACGATGATCCACCCGTGCTCATAGCCGCCGAGGACGCCGCCCAGGTAATAGCCCATTGGCAGGAAGCCGACGTTCACGCCGGTAAGGAACAGCACCAAGCCCAGAAACGTATACACAAACCCCGCCGACGCGCGGAGGAAAGCCGTCCGGGAGAGCTTAAGCCCTATGCGCTGAAAGACGATGAAGAAGAACGCGATGGGCGTGAGGGCGAGAAGCACCTCCAGCGCGTAATGCGGGAAGCCGGAGCCTGAGGCTGTGAAGTTCCGCCACAGCTCGCGCGAGTCCGCGACCTCACGTATGACGGCGGGGGCGTACTCCCTTTCGCCGGGATTGTATATCAGGCCGAGCAGCAGCACGACGAGGATCGGTCCGACGGACGAGAGGGCGACGAGCCCGAAGCTGTCCGAGCCCGCGTTTTTATCGCTGCGTATGGCGGATATGCCGAGCCCGAGCGCCATGATGAACGGTACCGTCATTGGCCCCGTCGTGACGCCGCCGGAGTCAAAAGCGACGGCGAGGAAATCCCCCGGCGCGAAAGACGCCAGCGCGAAAACCAGAATATAGCACGCGATCAAAATCCATCGCAGCGATATGGAAAAGAACATGCGCAGAAGCGCCGCGACGAGGAACAGTCCCACGCCCGCCGCCACGGAGACGAGCAGCGCCGCGTTCGGCACGGCGGGGATCTGGTTTGCCAGCACCTGCAAATCCGGCTCCGAAACAGTTATGAACACGCCGATGAGGAAAGACACGGCAATGAGGATCCAAAGTTTGCGCGACTTCGTTATGTAGGAACCTATGCGTTCGCCTATGGGTATCATCGCGGTCTGCGCTCCCAAATTGAACAGGCTCATGCCGAGCAACAGCAAAACGGCGCCCACGATGAAAGAAAGGAACGTGCCGACGGGCACGGGGGCTATAGTGAAGCAGAGCGCGGTGATGATAAGCGTGACGGGTAGCACGGCCTTGAAAGCCTCGACGAGCTTTTCGGATATTATCGTCATGAGTTTTCGCAAGCGCCGCGCCTCCGTTTCGGTTTTGAACGGAGCTAATCATAGCATATAAAAAGCGGGCGGTCAAGGGGGCTTTATGGCCTGGGTGTAACAATATGAATAAGAGTAAATTCCCAAAGTAAAATCCGCAGTGGAACGGCGAGTGGAATTTAGTCTGAAACGCTGCTGTTTGAGGCTTGTTTGCTATGCCGTCTTTTAACGCGATATTCTTTGTGATTTTACGCCGTTTCCTGTTGTCCCGCGCGGCGAAGTGTGGTAAAGTGTATATCAGGCAATGTCATTTTGCGCCTGAGTAAAACGAAAGGCATGGTCACAACGATGTCCTATACCCCCGACGCGAAACGCGTCAAAAAACGCCGGGGCGACCGCCATGACGGGAGGCGTCTGCGCTCGCTTGACGCCTATCACGCCATGCAGTCGTACATTATGGTCAAGCGGAACGACGCGAGCAACTATTTTTCCGACAGCATAGAGGTCACGGAGATAGACCGATATCTCCGCCGGAAGCGCGCCGACGGCATGGCGGGGCTCGGCATACTGCACGTCATAGCGGCGGCGTATGTGCGCATGGCGGCGCGGTACCCCGGCGTGAACCGCTTCGTTTCCGGGCAGCGCGTATACGCGCGCTGCGGCGTGGAGCTCGTGATGACGATAAAGTCCGATTTGAAAATGGATGCCCCCGAGACATCGGTGAAGGTTCGCCTCGACGTGACGGACACGATATACGATGTGTTCGGGAAAATCAACGCCGAAATCGAAAAGGTCAAAAACCGCGCTGTTACGAGCACGGACGACGCCGCGTCGTCGCTTATGAAACTGCCGCGCCTGCTCCTGAAATTCGTCATGTTCACGCTGAACGTTCTCGACTACTTCGGGAAGATGCCGAAGGCCCTGCTGGACGCCAGCCCGTTTCACGGTTCCGTCATCATAACGGATCTCGGCTCAATCGGTCTGCCCCCCATCTATCACCATCTGTACAACTTCGGCAACCTGCCGCTGTTCATAGCGCTGGGCGCGAAGCGCCGTGAGAGCGAGACGCAGAAAGACGGCTCTGTCATAGAACGCAAGTATCTCGATTACACGCTCGTTGCGGATGAGCGCATCGCGGACGGCTTCCACTTTTCTCAGGTTTACCGCTATTTCAAGGCGATACTCAAAACGCCCGAAACGCTCGACCGTCCGCCGGAGGAAACGGCGCGCGATATTGACTGACGCCAAGGGGCGGCGTATAGCGGGCCGCGCTCGCTCATACGTTGCTATGCGGGAGGGATGCGTATGAAGAAAAGACTTTTCGCGGCGGCGCTCGCGCTGGCGCTCGCGGCGGCTTGCGCCGTCATTTATCTCAGGGCGGGGCGCGCCGAACTCCGGTCCGCCTCGTACCGCGCCGGCGAAGAGGGTCTGACGCTTGTGATCGACGCCGGGCACGGCGGGGAGGACGGCGGCGCCGTCTCCCCCTCCGGGCTTACGGAAAGCTCCGTAAACCTCGACGTTGCGGCACGGATAGACTGTCTCGCGGCGTTTTTCGGCGTCCGGACGACAATGACGCGCGAATCGGAGGACATCGCGTATCCGGACACCGCCGACACGACGCGTAAGCGCAAGGCGGAGGATCAAAAGGCGCGGCTCCGAAAAATCCGCTCCGCGCCGAACGCCGTGCTCATAAGCATACATCAGAATTCGTACCCCGATCCCGATCCGTCCGGGGCGCAGGCGCTGTACGCCCCAACGGAGGGGAGCTTGGGACTCGCGGAGCGGCTGCAGGAACTGCTCGTCGCGTCGCTCGACACGTCAAACCGCCGCGCCGCGTCTGAAATTCAGGATACGATACTGCTGATGAACAGCGTGTCCTGCCCCGCCGTTTTGGTGGAGTGCGCGTTCCTCTCAAACCCCCGCGAGGAGGCCCTGCTGCGCACGGACAGCTACAGGCTCAGCCTCGCGACCGTCATAACGGCGGGATTTTTGCGGAGCCGCGGGGAGCTCTCCGCGGTTTACGGGACGGAGATGCCGTCATGAAAGCGAAAAAGATATTTTACTGCACCGAGTGCGGCAACGAGCTCCGCTCTTGGCAGGGGCAATGCCCCGCCTGCAAAGCGTGGAACACAATCGCGGAGGCGCCGTCCGAGCTGAAAGTTCCGCGCGGGGCGGGCGCGTCCTCGCTTCCGGGGCGGCGGGGGCGCGCCGCCGTAAAAACCCTGCGCGAGATCGAGTACGGGGGCGAGACGCGCATATCTACCGGCATGGCGGAGCTTGACCGCGTGCTGGGCGGCGGGGCGGTGCGCGGTTCCCTCATCCTCGTCGGCGGCTCTCCGGGCATCGGGAAATCCACACTGCTCCTGCAAATCTGCGAATTTCTGTCCAAGGGCGGTCGCGTGCTGTACGTTTCGGGAGAAGAGTCGGAGCGACAGCTCAAAATGCGCGCGGAACGGCTCGGCGTAAAAAGCGGGGATATGTACCTGCTCACCGAAACGGACATAGGGGAAACGCTCGCCGCCGCGGAGGAAACGGCGCCGGACGTGCTGATAGCAGATTCCATTCAGACGATGTACAACCCGGAACTCACCTCCCCGCCCGGCAGCGTCGGCCAGGTCAAGGACTGCGCTATGAGCTTTCTGCGCCTGTCAAAGACCTCCGGCGTGACGGTCTTCCTTGTCGGCCACGTGAACAAGGAGGGCGCCATCGCGGGGCCTATGGTCTTAGAGCATATGGTGGACTGCGTACTGAATTTTGAGGGCGAGCCGCGGACAAGCTTCCGAGTACTGCGCGCGCGGAAAAACCGCTTCGGCTCCACGAACGAGATCGGCGTGTTCGAAATGCTCGGCTCCGGTCTGCGCGAGGTTCAAAACCCGTCAGAGCAGCTGCTTTCCGGCCGCCCGCGCGATACGCCGGGGACGTGCGTGACGTGCGTTATGGAGGGCTCCCGCCCCATACTCGCGGAGATTCAGGCGCTTGTCGCGCCGAGCTCATCCGGCGTCCCGCGCCGCAACGCCACGGGCATCGACTATAACCGCGCGATGATGCTCCTCGCGGTGCTCGAAAAGCGCGGCGGTCTGCGCGTCGGCGCGTGCGACGCCTATCTGAACGTCATCGGCGGGCTGGAACTGGAAGAGCCCGCCGCCGACCTCGCCACCGTGCTCGCCCTCGCCTCCGGCTACCGCGATATCCCGCTCGGGGACGACCTTGCCGCCATAGGGGAGGTAGGGCTGACGGGCGAGCTGCGCGCCGTATCGCAAACGGAACTGCGCGCGGCGGAGGCGGCGCGTCTCGGTTTCCGCCGTCTCGTCCTGCCGCGCGGCGCCTCCGTCAAGCCGGGGGCGGATTTAGAACTGATATACGTAAAAAACATCACGGAAGCATTGGGGTTGTTGAAATGAACGACGGAACGGATGCCGGAATAAGTCCGGAAACGACCTGGGAGGAGCTCGAAAGCGCGTGCCTCTCCTGTAAGAAGTGCGCGCTCTATGAGACGCGGACGAAACTTGTGTTCGGAGTGGGGAACCGCGAGGCGGAAATTATGTTCGTCGGCGAGGGTCCGGGGGAGCATGAGGACATGACGGGGGAACCTTTTGTCGGGCGCGCGGGCAAGCTGCTCGACGAGATGCTTGAAATCATAGACCTCTCGCGCGGGAAAAACGTCTACATCGCGAACATAGTGAAGTGCCGCCCTCCCGCTAACCGCGACCCTTTGAATACGGAGCGCGATGCGTGCATCGACTGGCTTCGCGCGCAGTACAGGCTGATACGTCCGAAAATCGTCGTGTGCCTCGGGCGCATATCGGCGGGCGAGCTGATAGGCGACGCGGACTTCAAAATATCGCGCGACCACGGGCGCTGGTACGACAAGGACGGCGTCAGGTTCATATCCCTGTATCACCCCGCCGCCCTGCTGCGCGACCAGAGCCGCCGCCCGGACACCTTCGTCGATCTCAAATCAATACAGCGGGAAATACGCAAAATATGCGAGAGAACATACTGATCCGCGAGGCGCGGCTTCGCGACGCGCCCGGTCTGAGACGGCTGTGGCAGCGCGTTTTCAACGATCCGGATGAGGTCGTCGGCGCGTTTTTTGAGGTGTATATCGATGTGCGCCTCTGCGTGCTCGCCCAAATAGGCGCGCGGCTCGCCGCGATGGGCTTCCTTCTGCCCGTCGGGGAGTTCGTCCACGCCGGGGGGCGCGCTGAGCCGTGCGCCATGATATACGCCGTGGCGTCCGACCCGGAGTTTCGCGGGCTCGGCTGTGCTTCACTCGTGACGCGCGGACTGTTGAGCGCCGCGAAAAAGCACGGCTTCGGCGTCGTCGCGCTTTGCCCGGTGTCGGAAGCGCTGTTCGATTTTTACGCGAAAAACGGCTTGTGCGAGGCGTTTTACTGCCGGGAATACACCGTCTCCGCCACGGAGCTCAAAAACGCGCGGACGCCCATGCCCGCCATAAAGCGCGCGACCCCGGAGGAATATCTCGCCCGGCGCGAAGCCATCCTGCGCGGCACGCCGCATATCGCCTTCGACAGACGCGCTTTGGCGTTTCAAGAACGCCTCAGCCTCGGCGGGGGGCTGTTTTTAATAGAAGACGGCTGTGCCGCCGCGGATCTCTCGCGCGGGCGCGTCTGCGTCGCGGAACTGCTCGGCGCGGGGGAAGGCGCCCTCCGCGCGATAGCGGACGCCTTCCCGGCGGAGGAATACACGGTGCGCGAGCCGGGCGGCACGCGCTTCGGCATGGCGAATATACGGCAGGACGGCGGGTATATGGGGTTTACGTTCGGGTGACGGCGCGGCAGGGGCGCGAGTAGGATAGCCCCGAATCCCTTTGTCTTCACTGAACATCCACGCTCCAAGCGGGACAATGCGCTATCCGATTATTCCCCGCTCGAGCTTGACGTAAAGTATCCGCAGGACGCTTTCGTCTATGCGCCCCTCCGCTATCTCCCCGCTTGATACGGCGCTTTTGACGGCATCGGCGGCGTTTTTCAGGTTCCGGGGCATAAGCAGCATATCAGCCCCCGCCAGCACGGCGAGCACGGTGGCCTCCTCGTCCGTATGCGATTGCGTGACCGCTCCCATGGAAAGCGAGTCCGTGATGATTATATTCCCGAAGCCGAGCTCCTCGCGCAGAAGCCCCGTCGTTATATCGCGGGACAGCGACGACGGTTCGCCGGACGCGTCAACGCCCGTCGCCGACAGGTGTGAGACCAAAACAAAGTCCGCGCCAGCGCCGATACCGGCGCTGAAAGGCAAAAACTCCGTCCCGCGAAGCTCGTCTATTGTCCTCGCGCTCCCGACGGGGCCGTCGTGTGTGCCGCTTTCAGCGCCGCCTTGCCCCGGGAAGTGCTTCAGCGCGGAGGCGATCCCCGCGCCCCGCAGACCCTCCGTGAAGCTTTGCGTCATAGCCGCGACGAGCGCGGCGTCGCTCCCGAACGAGCGGTCGCCTATCTCCGTGTTTTCGGGATTCGCCAGCACGTCCGCCACGGGCGCGAAATCCATATTGAAGCCGAGAGCGGTGAGCATTTGCCCGATTTTCACGCCCGCGTCGTACGCGCCCCTCGTGTCGCCCGACGCCCCGAGCTCCGCCATTGGCGGCACGGCGTCAAAGCCCATAGCCCCCTGAGAGCTTATCCGCGCGACGCGCCCGCCTTCTTCGTCCACGCCGAGGAACAGCGGGATTTTCGACCAACCCAGCGTTTTCGTGAGCATATCGGAAATCTGCGCGGGAGAGTCGATATTCTGCTCGAAATATATTATCCCGCCGACGGGGTATTTTTCAAGCGCCGTCTCCGTCGCTCGCCCCGCCTGATAGACGCGCTGGTAGCCTGTGAGCGACTCCGGCGTCACAAAAAACATCTGATATATCTTCTCGTCCGCGGTCATGCCCGAAAGCAGTTCTTCCGCCCGCGCGAGAAGGCGGGGGTCACGCGCGTCAGCCGGGGGCGCGGGTTCCGGTTCGGGAGCGGGCGCCGCGGTTTCCGTCTCCTGTGACGCCGGCGCGGGAGTCTCCCGCACGAATATCTCATCGACGCCCGGCAACACACCGCGCGGCGGCGCGGCCTCGGAACCCATCGAAAAATACAGGGCGGCGACGCTCGCCGCCAGCAGAACCGCCGTCGCAGCCACGATGAGTCCCGCTGATTTGCTTGTTTTCATACCGCTTTATTACCCCGTTTTCAAAAAATTTTATGCGCGCGCCGTCCCGGCGCCGATTTTTGGCTTGCGGGGTGAATATTACAACATGCGGTGCGCTTTGTCAATGCCGCCCCCCGCGGACGGGGCATTGCGCAATCGCCGAATATCTTTTAAATTCAGACCTCCGACCGCAAAAAAAATAATGCTGTCAAGCGTTTTTGATATTGTCTCAAAAAAAAGAAAAGATAAGCGAAGAAGAGGGGTACGAAAGAAGGCGTGGGAACGGGTGGCCAAGGGGGGGCTGCTCCCCCCCCTTGACACAT
>JAITJC010000056.1 GCA_031279125.1 Oscillospiraceae bacterium | reverse complement strand
GACGCGCTCGTTCTCAAGATTATGCCCGGCGCGGACAATCTGCTCTCCGGCGCGGCCGATCCCGACGGGCTCCGCGCGCTCTCCGAAAGTTTTGACTCCGGACGGCTGACGCATATACTCTCCGCGCTGTCGAAAGCGCGCGCTGAACTCACGCAAAGCCCTTTTGACAGAACAGTGGCGGAGCTGTGCCTCGCATCCCTCTGCGACGCGCGGCTGGACGGCTATCCCGAGGCTCTGCTCGCGCGAATCGAGGCGCTTGAAAACGAGGAGGGGCGCCCGGCCTCGCCGTCGCCGTCGCTCGCGGATGTCCCGGACAGCGCCGCCGAGACGAAAAAAAAAGCTCCGGCGGAGAAGCGCGCGCCCAAGTCCCCGGCGGCCGCTGCCGAAGCGCCTGCCGGGCCCGCCTCCGGCGGCGAGTTCTGGCAGGGCATCCTCAGCCGGTTGAAAAAGTCGGGCGGTATGCTGACGCTCCCGTTCGTATCCGACGCCCGGGCGTCGCTTGAGGGCGATATTCTGACCGTCACCGTTTCGGATCCTTTCGCCGTCGATATGCTCGCCCGCGAGAGCGCCTCCGCCGCGCTGAAAGCGGCTGCGGAGGCGGAGCTCGGGCGCCCCGTGGCGCTCATCACAGAGCTCGGTGAGGCGGCGGCGGCACCCGCAGAGGACGCCGTTTCCCCGGACGTGATAAACCGTCTTTCCTCCCGGCTGGGGGATTTATTGAAGCTCGAATAAACGGCCTCGCGGCAATCCGCGAGGCATTTGAAAGGACTGGTCGCAAAAATGGCAAAGAGCGCTTTCAGAGGTACGCCCTCGGGCGGCGGGATGAACATGAATATGATAAAGCAAGCGCAAAAGATGCAGACGGAGCTCCTGCGGGCGCAAAGCGAGATCGAGGAACGCGAGTTTACGGCGCGCTCCGGCGGCGGCGCCGTCACCGCCACGGTCTCCGGCAAGCGCGAGCTCCTGCGGCTTGAAATCTCCCCCGACGCGGTTGACCCGGAGGACGTGGAAATCCTCTCCGATATGGTCGTCGCCGCCGTGAACGAGGCCATGCGCGCGGCGGAAAGCGCCGCCGCCGAAAACATATCGAAGCTGACGGGCGGGCTGAACCTCGGCGGGCTGGGTCTGTAACCGGAGACTCCGCCGCAAGAAGCGCGCCGCCCGGACAGCATTTTTTCGCCCGCGTCTTGTATACGTCCATTAAATTGTGTATAATCGACCAGACGACATACAAATCCGCAAAGGAGGTCCGGACGTGGGACGTGTTATTGCCATAACATCCGGCAAGGGCGGCACGGGTAAAACGACGACGGCCGCCGCCGTGGCGTCCTGTCTCGCCGCGCTCGGGCACCGCACGCTCGCCGTGGACTGCGACGCGGGCTTGCGCAACCTCGACGTCTCTCTCGGGATGAGCGAGTTCATCGTGGCGGACATTTCCGACGTCGCGGACGCCCGCCTGAGTCTCGGTGAAGCGGCGCGGGAGCATCCGGGGATACCGAACCTGTTTTTTTTATCGGCGCCCGCCGGGCGCGCGCCGTCCGAGCTCGGCGCGGACGCGATGGCGAGGCTCTTCGATGAGGCGCGGGAGAGCTATGAATACGTGCTCGCGGATTCCCCGGCGGGGCTCGGGACAGGCTTCAATCTGGCCTCCGCCTCGGCGGACTCGGCGATAGTCGTATCGATGGGCGACAAAGCGAGCGTGCGCGGCGCGGCGAAAACGGCGGATACGCTCCGCGCCATGGGGACCCCGGACACGCGCCTGCTCATAAACAGGCTGGACGGCGGCTCGGCGCGGCGGCTCGGCGTCACGGCGGACGACATCATCGACCTCGCGGGGGCGCGGCTTATCGGCATCGTGCGCGAAAGCCGGGACGTGCAGGACGCCGTGACCGCAGAGACGCCTCTCGTGCTTTTCGCGCGCGGCGGCGCGGCGCGCGACTTCCTCGATGTCGCGCGGAGACTGCGCGGCGAGGAAATCCCCATATGACGGTAGAGAGGCGGGGGCGTCCCGGGCGGACAGGCCCCTCGCCGATTGATATAAATTTCGGAGGATTTTGCTTATGAACATCGCGCTGCTGTCGCACGACAGGAAAAAGGAGCTTATCGTTCAGTTCTGCATCGCGTATTGCGGCATACTGTCGCGCCACTCCCTTGTCGCCACGAACATAACGGGCAGGCTCATACGCGAGGCGACGGGACTGCCGATCACGCTGTACCTCACGGCGGCGCAGGGCGGGACGCAACAGATAGGCTCGAGAATCGCCTACAACGAAATTGATCTCGTGCTGTTCTTCTGCGACCCGGACTTTGAGGATGGCGCGGACTCCGTGAACGAGCTTTCGCGGCTGTGCGACAGGTACAGCGTCCCGTTCGCGTCGAACATCGCGACGGCGGAGGTGCTTATACAAGGCCTCAAGCGCGGCGACCTCGGCTGGCGGGACATAGTCAACCCGAAGAAGTAAACGGAGGTTTTATGCCGAATATTCAAAAGGTCAAGCCGAGGACGCTCTCCGGCTTTATGGAACTGCCGCCGGAAAAACAAATCGTGTTCGACCTCATGACATCGCGCGTGAGAGAGAGCTTCGAGTCCTTCGGCTTCGCGCCGCTCGATACGCCCGTCATAGAATCGGCGGAGGTGCTGCTCGCCAAGGCGGGCGGCGAAACGGAAAAGCAGATTTACCGGCTCACGAAGGGCGAGCGCGACTTGGCGCTACGCTTTGACCTCACGGTGCCGCTTGCCAAATACGCGGCGGCCAATTACGGGAGCCTCGCGTTCCCGTTCCGCCGCTATCAGATAGGCAAGGTCTATCGCGGGGAGCGTTCCCAGCGCGGGCGTTACCGCGAGCTCTACCAAGCCGATATTGACGTCGTGGGGGACGGCGCGCTCGGGCTTTTCAGCGACGCGGAGATACCCGCCGTCATATACCGCACATTCCGCGCGCTCGGCCTGGGCGGCTTCGCGATACGAATAAGCAACAGAAAAATACTCACCGGCTTTTTTGAAACCCTCGGTCTCACGGAGCGCTCCGGCGACATTATGCGCGCGGTTGACAAGCTCGACAAAATAGGCGCGGGGAAGCTCCGCGAATTGCTGCTGTCCGAGCTGTCGCTCCCCGCCCCGGACGCTGAGGCCGTACTCTCTCTCGCGCTCGCCTCCGGCGAAGGCGACGCCCTCGACGCTCTCGAAAGCCGCGCCGGGCGTTCTGAAACGTTTGACCGAGGACTGCGCGAGCTGCGCGAGGTCACGCGCCTGATGGAGGAGCTCGGCGTCCCGAAAACGCATTACAAGGTCGATCCCGCCGTGGCGCGCGGGCTCGACTATTACACGGGAACGGTGTATGAGACGATCCTCACGGAGCACCCGGATGTGGGCTCCGTGTGCTCCGGCGGGCGGTATGACGATTTGGCGGGGCATTACACGGATAAGAAACTGCCCGGCGTCGGAATGTCCATCGGGTTGACGCGGCTGTTCTTCATCCTCGACGACACGGGGCTCTTCGACCCACGGCTTATGACGGCGCCGTGCGACGCGATAATAATCCCGATGACGGGCGATCTCTCGCACGCCGCCCGGCTCGCGTCCTCCATGCGGGCAGCAGGGTTGCGCGTTTCCGTTTACTCCGAGGACAAGAAGCCGGGGCAGAAGCTGGCCTACGCCGACAAGCTCGGCGTCCCGTTCGCCGTATTTCTGGGTGAGGATGAGATAAAAAGCGGGAGGATCACGGTTAAAAATATGGACACCGGGGAACAGACGACGGCATCCCCCGGAATGCTGACGGAGGGTATAAAAGAAAAAACGGCGGAGCGGAAACGCCTCGCGCCGGTCGGCGGCTGAATTTTTCCATAAACTCGCATATTATTTTTTTCGCGGCGGCAAATACTATGAAACGAAGCTCAAACGCGAATGCAAAATTTTGAGCTAAATCCTATAGGAGGCCGCTATGAAAAAAATCATCGGATTTTTAACCGCCGCGCTTATGGCCGTTTCTCTTTTCGGCTGCGGCTGGAGAGAGACGAAGAAAACGCAGACCAGAACCACGCCGAATTCCACGACAAAGACGACGACGTCGAGCGTTACCGCCCGCCGCGCCGATCCGGACCCGCTCCCCCGGATGACACCCGTTCCCGTCCCGGCCAGCCCGCCCGTGACTACGGTTCCTTCCGCGGTTCCCGCCCCGGCGGGGAGATAACAATGAAAATCCGCCCCCCGGAGCTTTTGCTCGGGGGGCGGATTTTCAGCCCGCTTTTGACCATGGCCTTCCGCCGTGTGCGGATATACGCTCAGCCGTTCTTCGGCAACTTCAGGTAATCCACGACGAACGGCCTGATTTCGTCCTCAAGCGCGCGAGTGTCCGCGCCGTCGGCTGTGACCAGCTTCAAATCGGACTCCATCGTGAGAAGCATCGTCCCGAGCAGTGATTTCGCGTCTGCCTGCCCGTTTTTGCTCTGAACCTGAATGTCGAAGGGGTACTTGCTTGCGATTCGGTTCAACTCCTGAGCCTCTTCCGAGTTGTTTATCAAAATTTTGTAGACCATGACCGCGCCTCCTGTGAAAAATAATTTATTTTGTATCCACGCAATACTATACTATGCCCGCCGCCGCCCGTCAAGTAAAATTTGCGTAAAACGCGGACAATCGATTTTGACGGTTGAAAAAAAGCGGGGCGGGTGGTAGAATGTGTCCCGTCAGAATCCTTTGATTGGGAGATGTTCAAATGCCTGCTCGAAAACCGCGGAACCTCCGCAAAACACCGAAACCGGATAAGTCCTTCACCATCGTCGTCGGCTGCGGGCGGCTCGGCGCGCATATCGCGTCGGAACTCGCGGAGGCGGGGAACGGCGTCGTAATAATCGACAGTAACCGCGAGGCGTTCCGGAAGCTCGCTCCGTCGTTTGACGGCATAGCGCTGACGGGCGACGCTACTGAAATCGACGTGCTGGAGGAGGCCGGTCTGGGGGACGCCTCCGCGCTCATCGCCGTGACGGAGCGCGACAACACGAATATAATGATCGCCGAGATGGCGCGGGTGCTGTACGATGTACCGCGCGTCATAGCGCGCCTTTACGACCCGGACAAGGAGTGCGTGTATCAAGAGCTCGGAATAGGAACAATCTCCCCCGTCCTGCTTTCGACGAAGGAGATTGAGCACATTTTGAATCCGGAGCCGCCGGAGGGCGCGCCGGAGCGGTGAGGGTCGGCGCGGCGGCGGGTTATTCCGCGAACATCGGCGTGGAGAGGTAGCGCTCACCCGTGTCGGGCAGGACGGCGACGACGATTTTTCCGGCGTTTTCGGGACGCGCGGCAAGCTGAGACGCCGCCCACGCCGCCGCGCCGGAGGAAATGCCCACGAGCAGACCCTCTGAGCGGGCGAGGACGCGCCCCGTTTCAAAGGCGTCCTCGTTCGTCACCGTTATGATTTCATCGTATATCGCCGTGTTGAGCACGTCGGGGACGAAGCCCGCGCCGATGCCCTGAATCTTGTGTGCCCCGGCTGTCCCGGCGGACAGGACGGGGGAGGAGAAGGGCTCCACGGCGACGATTTTTATATTCGGGTTCTTGCTTTTGAGGTACTCGCCCGCGCCCGTGATCGTGCCGCCTGTACCGACGCCGCCGACAAGGATATCGACCTTGCCGTCCGTGTCGTCCCAGATTTCCGGTCCTGTTGTCGCCTTATGTATCGCGGGGTTGGCGGGGTTTGTGAACTGAGACGGGATGAAGCCGCCGGGGATTTCGTCCGCGAGCTCCTGAGCCCTAGCGATGGCGCCCTTCATGCCCTTCGCGCCGTCCGTCAGGACGAGCTCCGCGCCATAGGCTTTCAAAAGGTTGCGGCGCTCGACGCTCATGGTCTCCGGCATCGTGAGTATGATGCGGTACCCGCGCGAGGCGGCGACGGCGGCGAGCCCGATACCGGTGTTGCCGCTCGTCGGCTCGATGATGACGGAGCCGGGTTTTAAGAGACCTTTTGTCTCCGCGTCGTCGATCATGGCTTTCGCGATGCGGTCTTTGACAGAGCCTGCGGGATTGAAGTACTCGAGCTTGCCGAGAACGGTCGCTTTCAGACCGAGCTTTTTCTCATAATTCGAGAGCTCGAGAAGCGGAGTTCCGCCGATGAGGTCGGTGAGCTTTGCGTAGGTTTTCATTTTGCATACGTCCTTTTGAATTTTATTTTGCTGACGGCGGCTGCGCGCGCGTTCATCAACTAATACATAGTATATCATATGTATTATATGATTTCAAGAGGGATTTTCATAAAATTATAAAATATTTTCAAAGGGGCGCGCGGGGCGCCGGCCGGCGCCCCGCGCGCTGAATTTACGGCTATTTTATCAGACGGAGCAACCCTCCGCCGCCGCTTCGCGCTTCAAGCACCTCGGCGGAAGCCAGCAGGAGGCGGGCGGCGTCGGCCCTCGTCACGGGCTTGTCCGAAATGCCCGCGATGCCGTCCGGCAGTACGCCGCACGCCGTCAGGTTCGCGGCGGAGGCTTGCGCCCACGCGGGCACGGCGTCGGAATCCGATACCATAACGCCGACGGCGTTCGTTATGGAGAGCGACTTATTCAGCATAACGGCCGCCTCCGAAAACGTGACGGCGGAGTTCGGGGAGAACACCACATGCCCGTCGCCGTCCTTGTACCCGCTGACAACGCCGTTCATAAGCGCCGCTGACACGTAAGGTTTTGCCCACATCGGAATGTCGCTGTCGTCGTGAAAGCCGGTGCGCGTGACGCCGTCCAGCGTTTCGGAATCCGCGGTTTTCAGGCACAAGGCGAGAAATTCACCGCGCGTGACGGTCTCGTCGGGGCGGAAAAAATACTCGTCGCCGAGCTTCTCGCCCGTGAAAATCCCGCGCTCCGAGAGCGCGAGCGCCGCGTAATGAGCCGGGGAGCCGGACAAATCGGAGTAAGTGGTCTTGACGGACTGCTTTTTGATGTGGATGGTGACGGAGGCGCTCGCGGACACCCCGCCGTTCGAGTCCACGGCGACGTAATGGAAGCAGTCGCGCCCTTTCGACTTGCCGGACGGCGTGTAGATGAACTCGCCTCCGCCGCAGGGCGTGACGGAGCCTTTTTTCGGGACATCCGTGATTTCAAACGTCACGTCGTCGCCGTCCGGGTCGTACGCCTTGAACCTCCCCGTCAGCGCGATGCCGCGAAACGTCGTGTATTCGAGGTTTTCCGCGATTGGGGCAGTGTTCCCGCCGCCGCTTGACTTCGAAACGGCGTCGTCCGCGAGAGCCGCTATGCCGAGCGAGCAGACGAGCGCGGCGGACAGCAGCAAGGAGATGGATTTTCTGATTCGAGATGATTGTTTCATTGCGCGTTTCCTCCCGGTTGTTTTTGTGCGCTTTTATTTTTAGCTTCTGAGCGGGAATTATTCCCGAGCTTTGAAATAAATTTGAAACAATACTATCGGAGGGTTCCCGTTCTCGTTGCGCGGCGAGGACGCCGGAGGCAAAAAGGACAAGGCTCATCCCGCGCAAAAACCGCTTGCATATTCCCCTGCTTGTGATACAATTGTTCTACGCCGGCGTGTTTTACCTCGCGTTCAACGGTATTTTGCAGGCGGCGTCCGGGGGCGCGGAAAAAAAGCCCGCGCCCTGCTCGACTCCGTCGGGCTTCTGTCGAAGCTCGGCGCGCCGGAAGAAGTGTTCGGCAACCCGAAAAGCGAGCGCACGAAGCGCTTTCTGGAACGGTATACAGACAGTTGAACTTGACAGTAACAAGGAGTGATTATTGTGGATGGGACGTCACCGGCGGAAAAGCTGGAACTCTGCGCGAAGCTGTTTCGGCTCTGCGCGGTCGTCACGGACGACAATGGACAGGGCGACGCGGAAAGGCGCGAATACATCACGTTTGTCGGGGAAGCGGTCGAAGCGCTTGCCACCGGCGTACGGTTGAACCGGCCGGCGGATGAAATTTTGAGCGGCGGAGACATATCGGGAAACGCGCGGATCGGAATGTGGAGAACGACCGCTGAGAGCGCGCTCTCAGCGGTCGTCGGCGCGGCTTCGGCAGCTGCCGAAGGGCAAATCAGCGAACAGCTCGGCGCGGACATCGGGGAAGCGGTGATCGCCTCCCGTCTGCCGGAGGGGAGCAAAAGCGTCCTGCTGCTCGGGCTGTCGCTGTCGGCGCGGGCGAGCGCCCCTGTTTTTTCGTACACGTATATGCGGCTGGCGTTCTCAATAGACGACGCGCTCCAGACTAAAATCGGGCTGAAACGTCCCGAATACGTGTTCGACGGCGGCGAGGAAGCGCTGCTGGAGCGTTGCCCCGTATGCGGAGGGGCGGATTCCGTCCCCGTTTACAACGCTTTTTCGTATATGATGAACCATTTCGGCGCGCCTTTTTCCCCCGCGAAGCTCTGGGTGCAATGCCGGGACTGCGGCAATATGCACACGTACGGTTTCCCCGGGCGCCACCTGCGCTCCGGTCCCGGCGGCGGCGAGCTTATCGCGCCGCGCGAGGGGGCTTACGCTCCCGCGTCGAAACAGCCGGTCAGTCTGCCCGTTTGGGGTAAAATCCTGTCCTCCCTCGCCGAGTACACGAGCGGCAGGGAGCTGCTTGAAGTCGGCATCGGCGCCGGAGAGCTAATCGCCACAGCCTTGGAATTCGGCTTTGACGTGTCAGCCGTCGAAATCTCGGAAGAACAGGCGCGGTACGCGGCGGATATGCTCGGCATTCCGATTTGGCGCGGCGATATGCTTGACTTCGACACCGAAAGACGGTTTGACATTATAACGATGGGGGACGTGATAGAGCACGTCTCCGACCCCCGCGCGGCGCTTGTCAAGGCGCACGGATTTCTGCGCGACGGGGGCGTGCTATGGCTTTCGACGCCGAATTTTGAAAGCGGGTTTACACGGATGATGAAGTTCGGCGACGCCATGTGGTGCGAGCCGTCGCACATATCGTGGTTCTCGTTCGACACATTGCGCGCGCTTTTGTCGGAGACGGGCTTTGAGGTGCGCGAATACTCCGTGAGCGGCAGATACAACGGGTCGATGGAGCTCACGGCGCAGAAGCGGTGAGTGTTTCCCCGCGCCGCGAGGAACCGCCCCGCCGCCCGCTCCGTCGCCGCGAACAGCAACCCTTCCGGAAGCTCCCCCCGGAGGGAGCGGCGGCATATTCAGCGGCGCGCGCTCACTGCCTCTGTCTGAGCAGACGCTCCGCCTGCGGCACGCGCAGATAATCGGGCGAAAGCTCCGCCGCCGATACGTCGGGGGCGCCCTCCGCCGCGAGCGCGACGCCATAGGCGCACTGCAGTTGCAGGAGTTCCGGCGCGAGCCGGTACGGAGCGCGGCGTTCCTTGAAACTCTCGGCGCAGATTCCGGCTCCGTCGCCCGTCAGCAGATATGTTTTGCCGCTCGCGGCGGCTTCCTCCGCGACGCTGTCCGCCGGGAGAGCCCTGTCGGGGGCGAGCCGCTTTATCGCGCCTTCCGACGCTTCAAACAGCGCGTTGTAGACCTCGCCCCGCCGAGCGTCCATCGCGGGGCAGATCACGAAGCCCTCGAAGTCCGCGAAAACGCTCGCCGCCGCGCGGAGAGATGAGACGGCGCGCGCCGGTATGTCCGCGCCCCAGGCGAAGCCCTTGGCGGACGCCGTGCCGATGCGCACGCCGGTGAACGAGCCCGGCCCGCGCGCGACGGCCACGCGCCCTACGTCGGCGGCGGACAGCTCGTTATTTTTCAGAATATCCTCCGCCATTTTCAGCAGCGTGCGGCTGTGCGTCAGCCCGCTGTTCTGAAAGTATTGGGCCAAAAGCGCGCCGTTGCGGGTCAAAGCGACGGATGCCGCCTTGGCGGAGGATTCAAACGCGAGGATTATCATTGGATCGTGATTACGCGCGCGTCGTCCCCGGCGCTTTCGATTGTCACGCGCACGGCGTTTCCGGGCAGGGCGCTTTCGACAAGCCCGCCCCACTCCACGCACACAACGCCGCCGCGCTCCGGATATTCCTCAAAGCCTATGCCGAAAAGCTCATCCTCGCCGCCTATCCTGTACATGTCGAAGTGAAACAGCGGCAATCTGCCGTCGTATTCGTTCACGATGTTAAATGTCGGGCTTGTGACGCGGGAGCGGACGCCGAGGCCGCGCGCGATCCCCCGCGTGAACGCCGTCTTTCCGACGCCGAGCCCTCCGTAAAGCGCCACGACGGCGCCCGCGGCAAGATTTTGCGCGAGCTCAAAGCCCGCGTTTTCCGTATCCGCCTCGCTCCCGGAGTAAATAACCAAGAAAAACACCTTCCCCGCGCGTGTTTTTATATGCGGATTATAGCACAGTCACGGGGCGTTTGCAAACGGCATACTATACCGGAGGAAAAAGACTTCGGGGGGAGAATAGAGATGCTGAGCTATTTGTTCATATGCCGCTCCGTGACTTACGCGCAGAGGACGGCGAAGGCGCTCGAAAGCGCCGGGATAAGCGCCGTTGTGGCGCGCGCGCCTCACGGGCTGGCGTCCGGCGGGTGCGCGTACTGCGTGCGAGTGCCGGGAGTGCGCATAGCCCAGGCGCTCATCGCGATAAAAAACGCGGGGTTGCCCCCGGCGCGCGTGTATACGCAGTCCGGAAGCGGACATTTCCGGGAGGTGGGCGCGTGATATATCTGGATTCGGCGGCGACGACGCTCCAAAAACCGCCGTCCGTCGCGCGCGCCGTGAAGAGGGCCGTAAGCACGCTCGCGAGCCCGGGGCGCGGCGGGCACGGCGCGTCAATGCTCGCCGCGAAGACGGTCTACGAGTGCCGGGAACTCGCCGCGCGGCTGTTCAACGCGCCGTCGCCTTCGCGCGTCATATTCACGTCGAACGCCACGCACGGCCTGAATATCGCGATCAAGACGCTCGCCGCTCGCCGAGCGGGGTGCGCCCTCGTGTCCGGATATGAGCACAACTCCGTAATGCGCCCGCTGCGCGCCGCCGGTGTCAGAACGGTTATCGCGCGCAGCGAGCCGTTTGAGCCGGAATCGGCGGTTTTCGCGTTTGAATGCGCGCTTGAGCGCGAGGACGCCGCATTCGCGGTGCTCAACCATATGTCAAACGTGTTCGGATATATCCTGCCCGCGGAACGCATAGCGGAACGGTGCCGCGAGCGCGGCGTGCCGCTTATACTTGACGCTTCGCAGTCGGCGGGTGCCGCGACTGTAGATATGGGCTCGCTCGGCGCGGAATTTATCGCCATGCCGGGACACAAGGGGCTTTACGGACCGCAGGGGACGGGTATCCTGCTGTGCCGGGGAGCGGCGGACGGCATAATCCAGGGCGGCACGGGGAGTGATTCGGCGTCGGATTCGATGCCCGGCTTCCCGCCAGACTCGCTTGAGGCGGGGACGCACAATATGCCCGGCATAGCGGGACTGCGCGAGGGTATAAAATTCGTGTTGTCGCGCGGGGAAGGGCGCATTTTGGAGCATGGGCGCGGGCTTATGGCCATGGCGGAGCGCGAGCTCGCCGTGATTCCCGGCGTGCGGGTGTTCGGCGGACGGGATTTCTGCCGGGGCGGCGCGCTGTCGTTTTTTATCGATAAAATGGGGTGCGAGGAAGCGGCGTCGGAGCTTTCGCTGCGGGGCTTCGCCGTGCGCGCGGGCCTGCACTGCGCGCCGGAGGCGCACAGGACGGCGGGGACGTTTGAAACGGGGACGGTGCGGATCAGCGTTTCGGCGTTCAACACGAAACGCGAGCTGTGCGGATTCGCCGACGCCGTCGCGGAAATCGCGCGGCTTGCGTAGCAGTCTGCCCTGTTGCAAACCACTGTCTGCCGATTGTGTTTTGTCTTTGAGTTGTGATATACTCTGTAAGTAATCTTTCGAATCAAAAATTTGCAAATATATGTCACGGAGGAACAAATGGTCGGGAACGGGAAAATGAGAACGAAAAGGCGGGCGGCGGCAATCGCGCTGGCCGCGCTGACCTCGGCGGCGGTCGCGTTGTCAGCGTGCGCCGGGGGCGGGACGCCCTCGCCGGACGCTGACGGGCGGCTTCCGGGCATTTTCAGCGGCGGGAATTTCGCGTTTATGATGTCCTATGAGGCGTCGCCCGACGCGTGCCGCTCCGTTATGTCGCTGATTGAGACGCCGGAGGGGGAGAAGGCTCTTTATATCGACGTGTCCTCAGGGGGAACGCCTTACATAGCGATAGACGCGTCAAGTCTGCTCGGGGTTGAGGTGTCGCGTCTGCGTTCCATGGAGGCGGAAATCGAAGTGGTGAACCCCGGCGGGGAATTTTACGCTGTTTCGGGTACGATTGTCGCCGTTTCGGGGGAGGACGGGCTTCACTCAAACGACCCGTGGAGCGTCTATCTGCCGGGCAAGAACCCGAACACGGCGCGCGCCGTCCTCGGCGGCGAGAAGGAATTCTTCGTGCCGGGCGCGTACAATATGTTCATTCTCTCAAAGGATGTGGACAACGCGCGCGCGGCGGGCGTGCCGCCGTCGAATCTTTTGATACACGACATACGCTTTTACGACGGGAACGGGGACAACCTCGCGCCCGACCTTTCTGCGGGCTTTGACTCCCCGGAGGGGTTCGGCAGACCCGACCGCACGAATCTGATGCCCGTCGAGGGAGAGACCGCCTTGCAGGGTGCCGCCGGGGAATCGGCGGGCGGTTGGGGCCAGGCGGTAACGATACCGGCGTCGAGGAACGGCGGGAGCTTCGACGCGGCCGTTATCGCGCCGGGTTGTGTGATAACGGTCTATTACGCTTCGGATTTGCCGCCGGAGCTGATTTTGCAAAGCTGGACGGAGGGCGCGCCGGAGAGCGCCGGCTGGGCGAAGGTCGCCCCCGCCCGAGTCAACGGCTCGGGTACCGCCGCGCAGTACACGTATGAGGATATGGCGGCGGCGTTCGGCGGCGATTTCGGGCTGTACCTTGATCAGATATTTGTCGGGGACACGGGGGCGAAGCTCAGCGTGTACTCCATATCGACAGGCACAGGCATGGGAGGGGAAGCGCGATGATAAAAAGAAAGCTTATACGCGCGCTGTGCGCGGCGGCGGCGCTGGCGGCGCTCGCTTCGTGCGGAGAGAGCGCCGGGGGCGAGGGAACTCCCGGAACGGCACCGGAACCCGTCACGGACGCGACGCCGTCCTCGGCGCGCTACACGGACGACGGGCGCAGGATCATAACCATAGGCGCGTGGCAGGACATATATTACGTCTCGAAGCATACGGATATTTACGACGATCCGTCCGTGCCTTTGCCCGACGGCACGGAGGAGTCGGCGCGCGGGATACGGGAGGCGGAGTTGAAGCTCGCCGTGACGCGCGAGATCGAGAGGAAGTACGGCGTATCGCTCGAATACGTCAACCTCACGTTCGAGGGCATACAAGAGAGCATAAACGTCTCAGTGCCGGAGGGCGTTCCGGACGTTGACATATACCAAGTCGATACGCAGTTCGGGATTCCCGCCGTGCTGAACGGATACGGCACAGAGCTGGAGGGGCTGGGGGGCGAGGCGCGGGACGACCTTTTGGGCGGGCAGAGCGTCATAAAGGGTCTGAAGCTGGAAAGCGGCGGAGGGACTTATCTGTTCAACCCTTCGCGAGGCGGAGGCGTCACGGCGTACCCCTTGGCGTTCAATATGGATATGATAAGGCAGGCGGGGCTTGAAAACCCGCAGGACCTCTATGACAGGGGGGAGTGGACGTGGGAGGCTTGGCGCGGGTACCTGAAAGCGCTGACGCTCGATACGGACGGCGATGGCTCGGCGGACGTTTACGGCTATGGCGGATACTGGACCAACCTGTTCGGGAGCCTGCTGATGTCCAACGGCGCGGCGATAGCGGCGGGGCGGGAGCAGACGCTGGACTCGCGACCCACGAGGGAGACGCTTGAATTCATATACGGGCTTTACAACACAGATAAAACCGCAAGGCCGTGGGATTCGTCGAACTGGGAGATAAACAACAGACTTTACGCCGAGGGGCTGAACGCGTTCTGGATCGGCGCGGACTGGATTTTTTCAGAGCAGGGCGGCGCCGGACTGCCCTTTGAAATAGGCGTTGTGCCTTGGCCTTGCGGACCGTCGGGCGACGCGGGGACGAACAATTGCTCAACGCCGGACAACACATGGTATATGATACCCGAGGGGGCGGAAGATCCGGAGCTCATATTCGGCGTTATTTTCGACTGGCTGAACTGGTACGGCGGCGACACGGAACTGGCGGAGGGGAACGGTTGGTCGCGCGAGCAGTATATGACGGACAGGAATTTCGGGTACGCGGTGATGATGTCGCAGCGGCAGGGCTTCGATCTGTGGGACGCCCTCGGCAAAACGGTGGATTTCAGCCTCGTGAACCTGCTTGCGGGCGGCGACACGCCGGACGGGATAATTGAGGAGTACGCGGCGCCTTTCCAAGGGGCGCTTGAAATGTATTTCGGTGAATAGGCGGCGCGTTGCGGCAAGGCTGCGCGATTTACGGAGGACGGGCGGTTGAGCCGGAAAAAGAGGTATATATTCGCGGCGCTCGCGGCGGCGATAATCGCGCAGGCCGCGTCCTGCGGTGCCGGGAGCGAGGGCGGGAAAAACACGGAGGATTACGAGTCCTATCGCGACGTGCCCGGAGTCACCGCGGAGGAGATCGCCGCCATTGACGCGCTCGCGAGAGGCACGTCGATTTTTACATACGGTATGACGTCGAGCACGGAGTGCTTCTTCGACCCGTCGGACGGGCTGACGAAGGGTTTTTCCACGCTGTTCTGCAAGTGGCTGACGAATTTCTTCGACATACGCTTCCGCCCCGTCGTCTACAACTGGGACGTGCTTCTGGCGGGGCTGGATTCCGGGGACATTTCGTTTTCCGGGGAAATATCCTCCGCGCTGGGGGGTGGCGGGCGGTACTATATGACGGACTCGATAGCGGAGCGCCGGATTATGCTCGTCAGCACGGACGGCCTTAAAGCGGCGCGGAACCGCGCGGAGACGGAGGGGCGCGGGCTCCGCTACGGCTTCCTGGAGGGGACGAGGACGCGTGAAATCGTGGAAATGTACCTGGGGGACGATTTTGACGCCGTTCCCGCCGCGAACTATACGGAGGCGTATCAAAAATTCCTTCTCGGGCAAATCGACGCGCTGTTCATGGACGAGACCGTAGAGGGGACGTTTTCGTTTTACAGCAACCTTGTGATAGAAGAATTCCAGCCGATTGCGTACAACACCGTCTCGATGGCGACGGCGAGCGAAAAGCTCGCGCCCGTAATATCCGTCGTCCAAAAATACATCGAAAGCGCCGGCAGCTACAAATTCCGGGAGATGTACGAAGAGGGGCGGACGCAGTATCTCGGGTACAGCCTGCTCGCGCGGCTCGGAGAGGAGCACCGCGAGTACGCCGCCGCGCACGCGGACGGGGGCGCGGCGGTGCGCGTGCTTATCGACCCCGACAATTACCCCGTCAGCTTTTACAACGGGAACGAGCGGGCGTACCAAGGCATAGCCGTCGATCTGCTCGACGAGATATCAAGGATCACGGGTATGCGCTTCGAGTATGAGGAGGGCGGCGTTTTCGACGGGGGCGCCGATATGCTGGCGGGGGTGATGCGCTCCCCGGGCGTGGAGGAGTTGCTTTTGTTCTCCGAGGAGGCGTACCAGACGGACTACTACGCGTTCATATCCCGCTCGTCCTTCCGCGACGTGACGCTGTCCGACATACCGTACCTCCGCGCGGGGCTGCTGCGCGGAGCGGCGTATTCCGAGACATTCCTGTCGATGTTCCCCGGCCACCGCGACGCGAAAGTATACGAAACGGCGAGTGACGCGGTGAACGCGCTGAAGCGCGGGGAGATCGAGCTGTTCATGGGCACGCGCGGCACGCTTCTCGACATGACGAATTACCGAGAGCTCACGGGCTACCGCGCGAACCTCGTGCTCTCGCGCCCTTACGAGGTATACTTCGCGTTTGCCCCCGGCGAGGACGGGGAACTGCTCTCATGGATAGTGTCGAGCGCCCAGAGGCTTATAGACTCCGAGATGATAGCGGACGGCTGGACGCGCCGCGTCTTCGACTATTCGGGGACGATAGCGAGGGCGCAGCGCCCGTTTTTCATCGGGCTCACGGTATTGCTGTTTGTCGTGTTATGCCTGATAACGGCGATATTCCTGCGCATCAGGCGCGAGGCGGGAATGCTCGAACGCACGGTGTCCGAGCGCACGAAACAGCTCCGCGAGCGCACGGAGGAACTTGAGATACAAACGGAGATGGCAAAGGTGGCGTCCCGGGCGAAAAGCGAATTCCTCGCGCGCATGAGCCACGAGATAAGAACGCCGCTGAACGCCGTCATCGGCATGGCGGAGATAGCGCGCCGCGCGTCCGACGCCGGAAAAAAGAACGCCTCGATAGACGAGATTGCCGCCGCGTCCCGCCATCTGCTGGGGATACTCAACGACGTCCTCGATATGGCGAAGATAGAAAGCGGCAAATTCCAGCTCAGCGAGGACGGGTTTTTGCTGCGCACGGCGCTCTGTGAGGTCGAAAACATAATAACCCAGCGCTGTGCGGAGAAAAAAATAACGCTGGAATGCGGTTTCCGCGACATGCCGGATTACGGCGTCGTCGGGGATAAGCTCCGCCTGAAGCAGGTGCTGATAAACCTTCTCGGCAACGCTGTGAAATTCACGCCGGAGGGCGGCGTCATACGGTTCACGGTCGCCGCCGCGGAGGGAGAGGGCAGCGTGCGCGCGCATTTCCGCGTCTCCGATACGGGCATAGGCATAAGCGAGGAGCAGATGGCGAAGCTGTTCAGCGCGTTCGAGCAGGCGGACAGCACCATAGCCGTGCGCTTCGGCGGCACGGGGCTCGGGCTGTCGATAAGTCAGAACCTCGTGAGGCAGATGGGCGGCGAAATAACGGCGGAAAGCAAGCTCGGGGAAGGCTCCGCGTTTGAGTTCACGATAGATATGGCGCGCGTGGAGGGGCTGTCGCCCGATGCGGGCGCGGTCGTCCCCGGCACGGCTGATTTCGCGGGGCGGCGCATCATAGTCGCGGAGGATATAGAAATCAACCGCATAATCCTAAGGGAACTGCTTGCCGACACGCGCGTGGAAATCGACGAAGCCGCCGACGGCGCGGAGGCCGTCTCCCTGTTCCGAGACTCCGCGCCGGGATATTACAGCCTCATACTTATGGACGTGCAGATGCCGAATCTCAACGGCTACGGGGCGACGCGCGAGATACGCGCGCTCGCGCCGGAACGCCCCGACGCCGTGACGATACCGATAATAGCGCTCACGGCGAACGCCTACAAAGAGGATATAGACCGCGCGCTCGAATCCGGGATGAACGGGCATCTCGCCAAGCCGATAGACATCGGCGACGTGCTTGCCGCGCTGAAAAAATTTATGTGAGGCGGCCGCGATGTAAATGGAAGCCGAGGTGTCCCGGTTCAACAGGCTGTCCGCAAACGAAACGAATTATAGGAAAAAGGGAGAAATCTATGAAACGAATTTTCAAAGCGTACCGGGAACTGCTCGGTATACTCTTCGCGGGGGCTCCCGTGACGGTCATTGCCGTGTTCGCGGTCACGGCGCTGTTCGGCGCGCTGTCTTTTATCGGCGTATGGGTTAACGCGCGGGTGTTCGACACCGGTCTTGCCGTAGC
>JAITJC010000031.1 GCA_031279125.1 Oscillospiraceae bacterium | reverse complement strand
GAACGGCAATATCTGGCGCGACCCGACGGAACACGAATGGACGCTGCCCGGGAAGA
Organism: Oscillospiraceae bacterium; assembly: GCA_031279125.1. GTDB lineage: Bacteria > Bacillota > Clostridia > Oscillospirales > Oscillospiraceae > JAIRRO01. The sequence continues at coordinate 8,862 of JAITJC010000031.1, read as the reverse complement.
AGCCGAAGACGGTGTCGTACTTCGTGGACGAGATGTTTATGCCGATCGACACGGTGAACTGCTACGCGCTCAGCCGGGACGGGTATGAGGCGTTCACGGATATGGTGAGCGGCATCGACAAGGGGCTGGGCTATGACATTACGATAATCACGATAATCTCCGAAGAGACGGGCGCGTTTTTCTCCGGGCAGAAAACCGCCGATCAGGTGTGTGATGCCATTCAGAGCAGGGTCGGCATTTACGTCAGCGAGTAAGCGGCAAGACCGCGTCTTCCTCCTGCGGCTTGGATGCCGCCCCGACGAATCTTCGATTCGCCGTCCCCCGTTTCTCGTCGGGCAGATACGGGGACGATGGGGACGCGGGGCGAACACATAGGTTCGCCCCTGCGGGCGGGGAACGCCCCCGAAAAAATTTCTCTTGCAAACGTGCCGCCGCCATTGTATAATGCGGAAAAACGAATGTCGTTTTCCGTCGAAACGGCGGGAAACGCGCCGGGTCTGAACCCGGGCGCGTCGGAAGGGGGTGCGCGGTTGAAGCATTACAAGCTGTTGGCGCCGGTCGTTTTGACGGCGCTTTTCGCCGTGTCCGTGTACGCGGCCTCCGGCTCGAACGCGGAAATCGAGAAACGTTACGAAGACAGCCTCGCCGCCGCGCGCCTGTACGCGCGGCAGATGATCGTCGTGGATGCCGCCGCAAGCTACGCCGAGGCGCTGGAAATCAGGGATTCCTTTGAGTTGCGGATGGAGGTCGCCGCTTTTTACAAGGATGCCGGGGAGTTGGACATGGCGGCGGACTGGGGACAGGAAACGCTCGGCGCGTACCCGGAGCGCGCGGAGTCGTACGCGTACCTGATGGATATTTACGCGGGCGCGGAGGATTACACGGCTTGTTTCCGGCTCGCGGACACGATGGAAAAGCGCCGGTTACCGGAGGATTCCATAGCCGGGATAATGGAGGGAATCGAGTACAGCTATTTCTTCCAAGGGGCGTATGAGGACGTGTCCGTCTTCGGCGGCGGGTACTGCGCCGTCATGGCGAAGGGCGTGTGGGGCTTTGTGAACGAAGAGGGCAAGAGGGTCATAAAGCCGCGCTTCGCGGAGGTCGGCGCGTTCAGACAGGATCTCGCGCCCGCGCTGGACGGCGATATGAAGGCGTATTTCATCGACCCGGAAGGCAACAAGAAAAGAACGGCGCTCGGCGTCGAGAGTGTCGTGAAGCTCGGAATGACGGAGGATGGCGTATACACGCTGTACGACGGCGAGGCGTGGCGGCTGTACAACGGCGAAAACAGTCCGGTGACGGATGGGTATGACGAAATGTCCTCATTCTCCAACGGCGTGACGGCGGCGAAAAAGGACGGGGCGTGGAGCGTCCTCGGCGCGGACGGCGCGGCGCTCTCCCCGTATGCCTACGACGGCATAGCGCGGGATGAGAAGGGCGTTGTGTACAGGAACGAGCGGCTTTTCGCGCTTGAGGACGGGGGATATTATCTTATCGGCAAGTCGGGAGAGAGAATCGCGGAGACGAAATTTGAGGACGCGCGGCTGTTTTGCGACGCCACGTACGCGGCGGTGAGGTCTGGCGGCAAGTGGGGCTTCATCGACTCCGGCGGGGAATACGTGGTAAAGCCGGAGTACGACGGGGCGCGGAGCTTTTCAAACGGCCTCGCCGCCGTCAAAATCGACGGCAAGTGGGGTTTCATCGACGAGGAAAACAGGCTCGTGATAGAGAATATATTCGAGGACGCGAAGGATTTCAACGGACGCGGCGGCGTGTTCGTGCGCAGCGGCGGCGACTGGGAGCTTTTGCGGCTGTACAAGTTCAACCATTGAATTCGCGGAAATCGGGGGGCGGCTATGGAATTTTCATTTGAAACGCAGGGTGCGGGCACATATCTCGTATACAGGCTCGGAGAGGACGGCGCGCTCGACTCCCCCGGCTTCGGGATGCTCACGAACAACAGGATAAGGGGCGTTGCGCCCGTGCTGTTCACACAGCGGGACGGGAACAAATATCTGAAATACAACGTCTCCGCGAAGGTGCCGCTCGGCAAGCTCCTCACGGGGACGGTCACGAAAAAGCGTCTGCTCGGCGCTTTGGCGAGTATCGCGGAGGCGATCCTTGAGGCGGAGGAATATATGCTCGACGCCTCGATGTTCGCGCTTGAGCGGGATTACATATTCGCGGACGTCACGACGTGCGAAGCCGCGCTGATATGCCTGCCGGTTATAGCCGAAGAAAGCCGCGCGCCGGATATGCGGGAGTTTTTCAAGGACATCGTTTTCGGCGCGCGGTACGACGCGTCGGAGAATGGTGATTACGTCGCGAAAATAATCAGCTTCCTGAACGGCGAGGGGGCTTTCTCCCTCGGCGATTTCGCGGCGCTGGCGAGGCGGCTGGCGGAGGGCGTCCCTGAGGACGGCCCTGAGAGTGCCCGCCGTGCGGCGGCGCAAGAGCTTCCGCGAGAGGCGCCGCCGGAGCGGGAACGGACACGGGCGGCGGAGCCGTTTCCGAGGATTGCGCCCCCGCCGGCGCCGACGGAGCCTCCCGCGCCGCCAGCCCCGGAGGTTCCGCCGGAGCGGGAGTACAGCCCGCCGCCGGCGTTTCCCGCTCCGCCGCCGCGCGCGCCGGAAAACGCGGCGGCCGCGGAGCGTCCGGACGCGCCGGAGGGCGGCGGTCGGGAAATATCGTTGCTCGGCCTCATGATGCATTACAGCAAGGAAAACAAAGAGGCGTACGCGGCGCGGCGCGCGCGGAAAAAGGCGGCGGCGGAAGCGCCGGGGCGCGCCGTGCCCGCGAAGAGGGCGGCCGCGTGCGACCCGCGCGAGGGCTTCGCCGTGCCGGGTGCCGCCGCGCCTCCGCGCCCGGCGGCAAGGCGGGAGTCCCCGGAGGGGCGCGCCCCCGCCGCGATGCCGGAGCGGGCGGCACCGGAGAGTGGCGCGCGCGTCTCCGCGTCGGCGTATCCTCCGGCGCCGGAACGGGCGGCACCGGAGGGGCGCGCCGGGAACTTCGGGGAGACGGTCGTGCTGAACTCCGCCGCGGGCGGCGTCACGATGAGCCTGTCGGACGGCGGCGGGGAGGACGCGCCGCATCTCATAAGGAGCCGGAACAACGAGAGGATAAAGCTCTCGAAGCCCGTTTTCAGGATCGGGAAGGAGCGGAGCTTCGCGGACTATTTCATCAGCGACAACACGGCGGTGAGCCGGGGTCACGCGGAATTCACATCGCGCGGCGGCGAGTATTTCGTCTCCGATATGAATTCCACGAACCACACATACGTGAACGATGAGATGCTGGCGGGCGGCACGGCGGCGAGGATCCGGCACGGCGACAAAATCAGGCTCGCGGACGAGGAATTCGAATTCAGGCTGTATTGATGCCGGGCGCCATCGCGGAAAGGGGGGGGGAGCTTTTTGAATTACATCATTTCGGCGGGCACGGACGCGGGCGCGGAGAAGGATATAAATCAGGACAGCCTTTTTGTGCGGACGATAAAAACAGGGCGGGGACGAATGGTTTTCGCCGTGATCTGCGACGGGATGGGCGGGCTTTCGAAGGGGGAGGCCGCCAGCGCCGCGCTCGTGAGCGCGTTCACGGACTGGATGAACGCCGAGCTCCCGTCCCTCGCCGGGGGGCATATCGAGGACGGCGCGGTCAGGGAGCGCTGGGAGGCGCTCATCGCGCGGCGGAATGAGGAAATAAAAGACTACGGGCGGCGGAACGGCATAGCCCTCGGCACGACCGTTGCGGCGATGCTCATTACGGGCGAGAGGTATTATGTCCTGAACGTCGGGGACTGCAGGGTATACGAAATCGCGGACGGGCTGGTGCAGATCACAAGGGATCAGACCGTCGTGGAGCGCGAGATAGCGCTCGGGCGAATGACGCGCGAGGAGGCGGACGGCGACCCGCGCCGGAACATCCTGCTGCAATGCGTCGGCGCGTCCGAGTCCGTGGCGCCGGACTTCTTCTTCGGGGAAACGAAGCGCGGCGCCGTCTATATGCTCTGCTCCGACGGCTTCCGTCACGAGCTGACGCCGCGCGAGCTGCGCGACGCCTTCGCGCCGGAGCGCATGGCCGAGGCGGCGGAGATGAAGGCGTCGCTCGAAAGGCTGATCGGACTGAACAAGCGGCGCGGCGAGCGGGACGACATTTCCGTCATCGCCGTCAGGACGTTTTAGGGGAGGGCGCCCTGTGCTGCAAATCGGGTCATACGTGGACGGGAAGTATAAAATACTCAACGAAATAAGCCGCGGCGGCATGAGCACCGTCTATATGGGCGTCAACGAGCGCGTGAACAAGCTCTGGGCAATAAAGGTCGCCCGGAGGAACGGCTTCCACGACAACAACATGGCGATCACGAGCCTCGCGGCGGACAAGAAAACGCTGATGGGGCTTCGGCACCCCAACCTGCCGAGCATCGTGGACGTCTATGAGAACGAAAGCTCCATGATGCTCGTGATGGATTATATCGAGGGCAACCCCCTTTCGAAAACGCTTGAGGAATACGGCGCACAGCCGCAGGAGGACGTCATACGCTGGGCGAAGCAGCTCTGCGGCGTGCTGGGGTATCTGCACGGGAGGAACATCATCTATCGCGATATGAAGCCCTCGAACATCATACTGCGCCCCGACGGGGACATAACGCTCATCGACTTCGGCGCGGCGCGGGAGTTCAAGGAAAAGAACCTCGCCGATACGCGGTGCCTCGGAACGATAGGCTACGCCGCGCCGGAGCAGTTCGGGGGATGCGGACAGACCGACGCGCGGACGGACATATACTGCCTCGGCGCGACGCTCCACCACCTGATAACGGGCATAGACCCCTGTAAAGAGACGTCTTTCACAAAGGCGCCCATAAGAGAGATCAACCCGGCGCTCTCCGGTGGCTTGGAGCGCATCATAGAAAAGTGTCTGCGGGACGACAAGCTGGAACGTTACCGATCCTGCGAGGAGCTTTTGTACGCGCTGGAGCGCTACGACGAGTTCGACGACATGTACAGGAAAAAGCAGAAAAAGAGATTCGCCGCGTTCATAGCCTCCGCCGCGCTGGCGGCGGTGTTCGCGTCCGTCAGCGCGGCGTCTTACGCGGCGGCGGAAAGCCGCCTGAGCGCGGACTATGGGCTGAAGGTCGCGGCGGCCTCCGACGCGCAGAAGACACAAGAGGAGCGCGCGGAGCTGTACCTTGAGGCGATAAGTCTTAACGCCGCCGATACTGCCGCGTATTTGAATATGCTCGAAATGTTCCTGTCCGGCGGGGAACCGGAAGGGGGTCTGACGCGCGGTGAGGCGTCCGTCCTGACACAACTCAAAGCTGGCGTGGACATCCGGGGCAGAGACGGGTATTCGAGCGTGATCTATCCCCTGGAGACGTTGAAGACGGCGGATCCCGGTGGCTATGAGCGCGTGTGCTATGAAATCGGGACGGCGTTCTGGTACGACTATGAGGCAGAGGCCGACCGCTATACCGCCGCCGAGGAGTGGTTCAAAGAGGCCGCCGGGAGCTATCCCTCGGCGGGTATCTATGTGGACATCGGGCGGTACAGGCGGGAGATCAAAAAATACGCCGGGCAGAACAGGACAGAGAAGATGTACGAAGCCTACGGGGCGCTGTGGGAGCGGTTGGGAGCCCTGAAAGACGGCGCGGCGGAGCTGGACGACAACGACGCGCGCCTGCTCGCCTGGCGCGAGATAGTGGAGAGTGCCTCCGGCAAGGCGGCGTATTTCCTCGTGAACGTCGAAAAAGCGGAAATGCTCGCCCTGTTAGACGCTGTCGCCGAGGATGCCGCCCGGCTGAGAAGCGAAACGAAATACGAGGACGTCCGAAGCATCGCGGACGCGCTCGCGGGGGATATCGGGGAGGCGAAGGCGAGGATAAATTCCGCCGGTTGACAAGGGGGGCTGACGGCGTGGCATATGAGACGCTAAGGTACATACACATCGCCTCCGCCGCGCTTGCCGCGCTGGCGCTGCTCGTCAGCGCCGTCGTATTCATAGCGCTCGACATCCCGAAAGCGGCGGGCAGCGTCACGGGGCTGGCGGCGAAAAGAGGCGCCGGCAAAATCAGGGCGCGGAACGCGCGGCGCGAGCGGGCGAAGCCGTCCCCCGTCGCGCCGCAACCTTATTATCCCCCGCAGCGCCGCGCGGGTGCTGACGTGACGGCGGCGCTCCCCGCCCCCGCCGGGCGGGATGCGCCGGCGCGGCGGGCGGAGAGCGCCGGGGCGGCAGCGTTTGAAGTGGAGTACGACATCACGTATATCCACACGGACGAGGCGATTGCGGGGCGAGGCGGGGAGCGGGCGTGATATGAACCGCGAAAGGCTGAAAAAAGTGTTTTGGGGCGCCGTGCTGTGCATGTTCCTGATGTCGCTGTCGTTTCTGTTCATGCCGTACGCGAGCGCCGCGGCGCTTAGAGTGTCCGGGGCGTGGTTTTGGGCGACGCTTCTCGCGGGGTACGGGCTATTCACAGCGGCGGACCGCGGCAGAAAGAAGCTGACCGCGAAGCGGAAGAAAAAAACGCCGAAGGCGAGGCCGGGCATCGCGCGGGTATTCGCGAACGGCTGGGCGCGCGCGGCGGATATAGCCTGCGCCGCGAGCGCGGCGGGCTTTCTCTCCGTCATGCTCGCGGCCCCCCGGAGCCGCGCGGCGTACCCCCTGCTGTCCACCGTCGTATTCACGGCGCATATGCACTGCGTGCTGAACGGGGAAAATTTCAGATTCTTCACAACGGCGGAAAAGAGCGGGAAAAAGGGAAAGAAGGGGGCGGCGAAACGGTGATAAAAAGAATCTTGGCGGGGCTTATGTGCGCGGCGATCCTGCTGCCGGGCGGGACGGCGGCGCGCGCCTTTGACGGAGACGCCGAGCAAGATAACTCCGTAACGGACGCGCCCGTTGAAAATGACGGTGCCGAGGGCGAAAACAAGAGCGAAACCGACCCGGCACCGGTTACGATTGAGATAACAAGCCAACCGACAGCCAAAACCGTGACGTTCGGGGCAGAGAATGCCGTATTCACCGTCGAGGCGGTCGGCGCGGAAGGCCTTTCGTATCAGTGGTACAGGGCGGAGAGCATAGACGGCGAGGGCGAGCCTATCGAAAACGAGACAGGCGCGGCGCTCGTCCTCGAAAATCCGACGAGGGCGGACGACGGGGCGGAGTTCTACTGCGTCGTGTCCGCGTACGGGGCGGCGTCCGTGACGTCGAGCAAAGCCGAGCTGTCGGTGTGTAAGAAAGCCGTGACGCTATGCCTGACGGCGGCGCCCGCCGGCGGCGCGACATACGGGGCCGAAGTTGTGCTGACGGCGAAGATAAGCGGCGCGGTAGATGGGACGCCCGCCGGGGGGACAGTCGAATTCCTGGATGACAAGGCCGCCCTCGACGAGGCGTCCGGAATCGCTGTCGCCGAAAATTCGGCGTCTTACAGCTATGTGATGCCGGTATCGCACGGGGCAATCACCGCGCGGTACAGCGGCGACGGCAATTATGCGGAGGCCGACGGGGAGCTTGGGGACTACGACGTGCAAAAGGCGGCGCAGGAGGCGCTTGTCCATCCGGAAACAAAAACCGCCGTGTACCCCGGCGCGATAGACGTCGCAGTCACGGGCGGCTCCGCGGACACGGACGTCACATACGAAATCACAGATCAGGGCGCGGCCGCGGCCGCGCTGACGGACTCGATCCTGACCGCGACGCTCGCCGGCACGTTCACGGTGAAAGCGACAAAGCCCGGAGGCGACAATTACAACTGCGTTTCAACGGAATACGAAATTACGATAGCGCCCAAGCCGGTGAATATAGCGGATACAGCGGTCAATGATAAAGTCTACGACGGGACGCACTCCGCGGCGTTTGCGCAAACGCCGCGCTTCGCCGACGGCGGCATTGAACCCGCTGACGCGGACGATGTTGAGCTCGTGTGCGGCACCCCGGCGTTCGAGGACGTCAATGCCGCCGATAACGTGACGGTCACATTTACGCCTTTCGCGCTCAGCGGCGCGCGCGCGCGGAATTACGAAATCGTCCCGCCCGCGTCCACGGCGGCGAAGATTATGAAAAGAACGCTGACAGTCACGGCGGCGTCGCGGACAATAAGCTACGGCGAAGACATACCGCTCAAACTGACCGTCGCGGGCTTCGCCGAAGGGGAGAATGCGGAGACGTTGGAGGACTATAAGAGTCCCGAGGTCTCCTGTGAAAAAACAAAATTCGCGGCGTCCGGCATATATAAAGGCGCGATTGCGGTGTCGGGCGGCGAGCCGACGGCGAATTACAAATTCGACTACGTCCCCGGCGACTTGACCGTGGAGGCGGCTTTGCCGGTACTCGATACACACTACACGACGGCGGCGGCGGACGGCAAAAACGGCTGGTTCAGCAAAGGCGACTTTGTCATAACGCCCATAAGCGGGACGAATACAAGCGATTACGATCAGATCTCCGTCGACGGGGAAGCGTGGTTCGGAAGCCTGAGCTTCACCGTCGAGCGCGCCTTGACGGAGGTGACGTTTTATCTGCGGGACAGCGCGATGGGCGCGCAGTCGCTGAAAGGCTCGGCGAGTTATAAAATCGACAGGACGGCGCCCTCCGGGCTCGGAATTTCGTACTCCGAGCCGTTGCTCGGCAAGCTCTTGAGCGGCGTGACGTTCGGGTATTACAATCCGGGCGTCGTTGTGACGCTGATGGCGAGGGACGATATATCCGGCGTGGAATATTTCGAGTGGACATACACGCGCGAGCCGGACGCGAGCGAAACGATAAGCGCGGGGAGCGAGCCCGCGAGAATTGAGGCCGTTCAGTCCGGAACGGACGGCGTTTACACGGCGTCCTTCACGCTGACGGCAGACGAAGCCGCGCAATACCGGG
>JAITJC010000084.1 GCA_031279125.1 Oscillospiraceae bacterium | reverse complement strand
TCATCGCCGCGCTGAAATTGATGTTCATGGCGGTGCAGTGTCCGATGTGCAGATAGCCGTTTGGTTCCGGCGGGAAGCGCGTGCGCACCTTCATGCCCTCGTACCGCCCTCCCGGGGCTATATCCTCGTCGATAAACGCGTGGATGAAATTCTTTGACTCTTCCATTTGTGCGGCAGATCCTTTCGCTGTCGAGATGTTATATGACCGTTAAACTTATATCATATAATCTGTTAAAAGGCAAGAATAACGCGCGTTCAAATATATCCGCCGGAGGACAAGGCGTATAATTTTTTATAGTCCGGACGCCCCGCCGCCGCCACAAGGTACGCCCCTCTCCTCGCGCCGCGGCGGCGCGCCCTGTTGAGCATCTCTATTATCTCCCCGGCGCCCCGCCGCCCGACGCCGTGCCCGTAATACGTGCCGTCGCCCATATCTATCACGTTCTCCCCCTGCCATTCCGGCCCTGCGAGGCTGACGTCGGGATTCGCGAAGTAGCGCCTGTCCCCCGGCAGAAAGTCGCGCGCGCGGCGCATCTCCCCCGTCTCCCGGAGCGTCGCGGAAATATCGCGCCAGTCCCTGAGGCGTATCCCGCCCTCTCCCCTCCGCGCCCGCATCCCGCCGGGGGGCGCGGTGAAGCTCCTGTCGAAAACCCCGTCCGGCAGGGTGTCCATCAGCGCGCCGTAGTATACGATTTGCATAGCCGCGGCGCATTCCGTACCGTAAGCCCTTCCGTTCTCGTATATATCGCGCACGGCGGCGGACGGCCCGGCACCCCGCCGCAGCTCAAACCCGCCGTCGGGATCCCGGCGCCAGTACCGCGCGTTGCAGAAAGAGCCCTTGAACGTCTTAAAATTCAGCCCGGAGCGGCGCAGACGCTCTGCGCGACTGACCGTCGCGCGCCGCATCGCCAGCTCGAAAACCAACTCCTCCCGCGAGGAATAGCTACAGCCATGCGCGCTTTTCGAAAGCCTGTAAAGGCAGATGTATTCTATGCTTCGCGCGGGATAGCCCCGCGCGAGGGCCGCGAACCCGGCGGGGCTTCCGCCAATGTAAATCATACGGATTCATCAACTCCGATCACAACGCGATATAGTGCAGCGCGGCTCACGCGCCATTATATTGCGGCGGAGGGGGTTTTGTTACAGGGATCGCCCGCCGGAAAATTTTTCGCGTTTCTTCGCCTGTTTTTGCGTTGCAGGGTATTGACAAGCGCGGAGCTCGGCTTTATAGTTACGCTATCCCGAGGGCGTTTTCGCGCGTGAAGGCACTCCGGGGAAAGAAAGGTGAGTCCTATGTTCATCAAAATCTCCCTGCTCGCGGTATTCTTCGCAATCACCATCATCATCGGCCTCGTGTTCCGGAAACGCAACGATTCCGTTTCGTCCTTCGTCCTCGGAGGGCGGAGCGTCGGTCCGTGGCTGACGGCCTTCGCCTACGGCACCTCTTACTTCTCCGCCGTCGTTTTCGTCGGGTACGCCGGACAGTTCGGCTGGCGCTTCGGCATATCCGCGCTGTGGATCGGCCTCGGCAACGCGTTCATCGGCTGCCTTCTCGCGTGGGTCGTGCTGGCGCGGCGGACAAGGCTCGTCACGCGACATCTCGGCTCCGCGACGATGCCGGACTTCTTCGGCGCGCGCTATGGCTCCGGCGGTCTTAAAATCGGGGCGTCCGTCATCACGTTCATATTCCTCGTGCCGTACACGGCATCTCTGTACAACGGCCTGTCTCGCCTGTTCTCAATGGCTTTCGAGATAGATTTCACGGTCTGCATCGCGGCGATGGCCGTTCTCACGGCGGTGTACGTCATCGCGGGCGGCTACGCCGCCACAGCCGTTAACGACTTCATCCAGGGGATCATAATGCTCTTCGGCATAGCCGCCATCATCGCGAGCGTCCTGCGCGTGAACGGCGGATTCGGCGGCTCGCTCACGGCGCTCGCGGCCGTGACCGGGGACTCCCCGTCGGCACCCGCCGGGGTATTCGCGTCGATGTTCGGACCCGACCCGCTGTCCCTGCTCGGTGTCGTGTTGCTGACATCCGTCGGGACGTGGGGTCTGCCGCAGATGGTGCAAAAATTCTATTCCATCAAGTCGGAAAAAAACATCTCCACCGGGACCGTCGTGTCCGCCGTTTTCGCCGTCGTGATTTCCGGCGGATGCTACTTCCTCGGCGGGTTCGGGCGACTGTTCGACTCCCCCGCCATGCACGGCGCTGAGGGCGCCATCGTATACGACGCCGTGATTCCGGAAATGCTGTCCGGGTTCACGCCGCTGCTCATCGGCATCGTAATAGTACTCGTGTTCGCGGCGTCGATATCGACGCTCTCCTCCCTCGTTATGGCGTCGGCCTCCACGTTCACGCTCGACTTCCTGAGGGGCAATTTTGTAAAGAAAATGGGCGAAAGGGCACAGCTCCTGACGATACGCGCGCTCGTCGCCGCGTTCATCGCAGTCTCCGCCGTCATCGCCGTCATTCAGTTCAAAGGCGGCGTGTCTTTCATCGCGCAGCTCATGGGCGTTTCATGGGGCGCGCTGGCGGGCGCGTTCCTCGCCCCGTTCCTCTACGGACTGTACTGGAAGCGCGTCACCGCGCCCGCCGTGTGGGCGAATTTCCTATTCGCCGCGCTGTTTATGATAGGGAATATATTGTTCCGCGAAAGCTTCCCCGCGCTTTTGCAATCGCCGATCAACGCCGGGGCGTTCACGATGCTGTTCGGGCTGCTGCTCGTCCCCGCGGTCAGCCTCCTGACGCGCCGGCCCGATCAAAAGCTCGTGGACAGATGCTTTGAATGTTACGACGCGACCGTCGCGGTACGCGCCAGCGAGTCGCTCGGGGTATCTGACCCGGCGGAATAATCGCTGTTTGATATACCGGCGTCTTCAGAGGGATAGGGATAATGCTAAAAAACTTAAAAGCGTTTTTGCGCTATACAAAAGGGTTCAGACTGCCGCTTTTGTTCAGCTTCGCGATTATGATCGCGGAGATGCTTGTGTCGTTCGTCAGTCCGC
>JAITJC010000055.1 GCA_031279125.1 Oscillospiraceae bacterium | reverse complement strand
AATACTACACGCCTGACGAATGGCGGCGGTATAAGGCCGCCGCGCTTGACGCCGCGCGGCGCGCGGATGGGCGCGGGGATACGCGCGAATGGGGTTATTATGTGTTTTTCTGTATCGCGTTTTATACGGGGCTTCGGAAGGGGGAAATACACGCCTTGCGCTGGGCGAATTTGAAAGACGGTTGTTTGTCCGTTACGCGCAGCATAGCGCAAAAACTACGGGGCGGGGATAGGGAAACGCCGCCTAAAAATAAGTCGTCAATACGGACGATCCAGATTCCCGCGCCGCTTATCGATGTCCTTGCCGATCATAAAGCCCGATGCACGCAAATAGACGGTTTTGCCGATACGCATCACGTGTGCGGCGGCGCGCGTTCACTGCGCGACAGCACAATACAAAATCGCAACGTTGCCTACGCGCGGGCCGCCGGGCTTCGGGCGATACGCATACACGATTTCCGGCATTCACATGCGTCTGTGCTGGTAAATAACGGTATCAATATTCAGGAGGTAGCGCGGCGGCTCGGTCACGCAAAAATCGAAGAAACGTGGAACACGTATAGTCACCTGTATCCGCGCGAAGAGGAACGCGCGGTTAAGATTTTGAATGAAATCGTGTAAAAAACGTGTAAGCATGTAAAAAACCTGTTGCGGTGCAACAGGTTTTTGGGGTGATGGCGGAGAGGGTGGGATTCGAACCCACGTGACGTTGCCGCCAAACTGATTTCGAGTCAGCCCCGTTATGACCACTTCGATACCTCTCCGTACTCGGCGGGAATCCGGCCGCCCCTTGCAAAACACATCATACGCCGCTATAATATCGTTGTCAAGAATAATTTCAAGGCGGTGCGCTCTATGCCCGGATACCTCAGGGAAGCGGATATAAAATACGATATGCCGGCTTCCGACATCGCGATAAAACGTGTGACGTACAATATCCGTGTCGCAAGGCAGCTCGGCGCCGGTGCCGTCAAGTTCATACACGGCTACGGCTCGACGGGGCGCGGCGGCAAAATCCGCACGGAGGTCCGGCGCTATCTCACCGACCAGAAGCGGTTCGGGCGGATCCGCGACTTCATAACGGGGGAAGATTTCTCTATATTCGACGAGTCCACGCGCGCCGCGTTCGCGCTCTGCGACGAGCTGAGACGCGACAGGGATCTCGAGCGCCACAATAACGGAGTTACGATCGCGGTGCTGTGACGCGCCCGCGCTCCGCCGCCGCGCCCGAAAGCACGCTGTCCATCAGCAGGAGCATCTCAAGCGCGCTTCGGAATTCCGACTGGAGCGCGCTCTCCAGCCATAGGATGCTGCCCTGCCAGCTCGCGTTCTGCCTGAACAGTATGTTGACGCTGAAGCTCGCGACGGGCTTCCCCCCGGCGGCGGCGGCGGACGCCTCCCTCGAACGGTTCCCCGCCTCCGCGAAGCTGCGCGGCATCATGCTTTTCTGCGGGAAATTCAGAGAATCCTGAAGCTCATCTATGAGTTTGAGCATCTGCATCGTGCTGTCAAAGCCCGCCCCGTCTTTGAAGTACGGGTTCTTTATGACGCCGACGTGATTGCCGCGCTCATACGAGTATATCTTCACAATGCTCGTTTTCATCTCATACGGCACAAAATTTGTCTGCGACAGCGGCACTTCAAACCACCCCTTTCACATGGCGCGCGTTCCGGGTTCCCTCGCCCGCGCCCCCAGCTTACCACGGAAGTGTTACACCAAGGTTACAATTCGCGCATCGTCGTTGCTCTTTTTCGCGAAAAAAGAAAAATCTGCTTGCTTCCGGGGAAACGGCTGTGCTAAAATACCCCAAGTACGCAAGGGGGATTTATTATGCTGGAAATACGCATGTTCGGGGGATTTTCAATAAGAAACAAAGGCGCGGATATATCCGAGAGCATAAACCGCTCTAAGCGGCTCCGCGCGATGCTGGCGTATCTGATCGCCAACGCGGGGCGCGAGGTTTCGCAGAGCGAGCTCATTGACGCGCTGTGGTCGGAGGAGGAAATCGAAAACCCCGCCAACACCCTTAAAACCATTTTGCACCGTCTGCGCTCCGCTTTGTCGGGACTTGGGCTGAGGAACGCGGCTTCGTGCGTTTCATACAAGCGCGGGGCGTATGCGTGGACGCCGTGCGTGCCGTCCTTCGTGGACGCGCACGAGTTCGACAGGCTGTGCGCCGAGGCCGACGCCTCCGCGGAGGATGATGAACAGCGCACCCTGCTGTATGTTCGCGCGGCCGAGCTTTACAAGGGCGGCTTTCTGCCGAAAAACGCGCACGATTCCTGGGTCGTGCCGCTCGACGGCTATTACCGCTCCAAATTCGTCGGTGCCGTCTGCTTTGCCGCCGACTATCTGCTTGCCGCCGGGCGCGCCGCTGACGCCATACCTCTCTGCCGCAACGGCATAAAAATCGAACCGTACGAAGAACATTTCCACGCCTGCCTCATACGCGCGCTTGTGGACGCGGGGCATCAACAGCAGGCGCTGGAACACTATGACTACGTCACGGAGCTCTTTTTCTCCAAATTCGGCGTCAATCTCTCGCGCGAGCTGGCCGAGCTTTATAAGGAGGTCGTCAAATCCTCGAAAAACACGGAATCGAATCTGAGCGTCATAATCGACGACCTGAAAGAGGACTCCGCCGACGCGGGCTGTTTTTACTGCGAATACGAGCCGTTCCGCACCATATACAGGCTGGAGGCGCGCGCCGCCGCGCGCAGCGGTCAGGTCGTGTACATATGTCTGCTCACACTTTCCGACGCCAAGGGGAAAAAGCCGAAGGAACGCATATTCGCGCGGTCTATGGAGCGTCTGCGCGGCACGGTCATGCGGACGCTGCGCCACGGGGATTTGTTCACCCGATACAGCGTCAATCAGTATCTCGTGATGCTCCCCGCGACGTCGTTCGAATCCGGCAACATGGTGATGCGCCGTGTCTCGGACACTTTCCGCCGCGAGAACCCGAGGGCGCCCGTGATACTTTCCTATACGCTCCAGCCCATCGTGCCCGCCGCGTTCGACGCGGGCGGCGCGGACGAGTGGCAGGCTCAGCCGTCGTACCGCACCCGCTTATAGCTCTTTTTTCCTCGCCGCACGACGACGCCTTCCCCCGAAAGCTCGTCCGGCGCGAATTTTTTTGAAATGTCCGTCACCTTCCCGCCGTCAACCTCCACGCCGCCCTGCTCCACGGCGCGGCGGGCCTCGCTGCGGGAGGCCGCAAGCCCGGATTTTTGCAGGATCGCCAGAATGTCGATGAAGCCGTCCGTGAAATCGGTCACGGCGAGCGCCGTCCGGGGCATGTCTGCGGCCGCGCCGGACGCGAACAGCGAGCGCGCCGTGTCGCGGGCCTCCCCGGCGGCGTCCGCGCCGTGTATGAGCGAGGTTATCTCGTGCGCGAGGATTTCCTTCGCCGCGTTCGTCTGCGCGCCGCTCCACGATTCCATCTCCGCTATCTGCTCCAGAGGCAGGAACGTCAGCATTTTCAGGTATTTTATGACGACGCCGTCGTCCACGTTGCGGTAGTACTGGTACAGCTCGAACGGGCTTGTCTTGCCCGCGTCGAGCCACACCGCCCCGCAGGACGTCTTGCCCATCTTTTCCCCCGTCGCCGATGGCAGGAGCGTTATGGTGAACACGTGCGCGTCGCGGGAGAGCTTGCGCCGTATCAGTTCCGTCCCGGCGAGCATATTGGACCACTGGTCGTCCCCGCCGAGTTGCATATTGCAACCGCAGCGCCGGAACAACTCGTAAAAATCGTACGCCTGCATTATCATATAGTTGAATTCGAGGAACGACAGCCCCTTTTCCAGACGCTGTTTGTAGCACTCCGCCGCGAGCATACGGTTGACGGAGAAGTGCGCGCCGACATCGCGCAGGAACTCGACGTAATTCAGCCCGCGCAGCCAGTCGGCGTTGTTCACCATTATCGCCCGCCCCCCGGAAAAATCCAGAAACCGGGACATTTGAACCTTGAACCGCTCGCAGTACTCGTCGATGGTCTCCTCCGACATCACGCGGCGCATATCCGTGCGCCCCGACGGGTCGCCCACCATGCCCGTGCCGCCGCCGACAAGCGCTATGGGGCGGTTGCCCGCTTCTTGCAGGCGCCGCATGATCGACAGAGGCATAAAATGCCCGACGTGCAGGCTGTCCGCCGTGGGGTCAAAGCCGATATAAAACGTCGCCCTGCCGTTGTTGATGAGCTCCGCTATCTCAGCCTCGCCCGTCGTCTGCGCGACGAGGCCGCGCGCCGTCAGTTCCTCGTACAGTGTCATGTTGACCATCCCTTTCTCCGGGCGGACGCGAAGACGCCCCCGGAAATAATTCATTGTTATTATACCGCCCCGGCGCGGGATGTCAAGCGGCTGTACAAACCCGCCGCGATGTGATAAAATACGCATAAAGAAGGCGCGGCGCGGCGCGCGCCGGTCGGAACGGCCGCACGGAATAAAACGAAAGGCATGATCACAGATGGATGATAGCCGCGCGGAGAAAAAATACGAAGCGTTTAAGATCCCCGACCGGCGGCAGACGCCGGGAACCGGGAGCCCCGGCGCGCCGCGTCAAGCGAACGCCGCGCTTCCCGACGGGATGTTCTATGAAATTGAATACAGCGCTTCCCCCTTTGAGGGCGTGGGCAGGTTCGTTCTTAAATCCCGGAAAATCGATCCGCCCGAAAAAGACGATATTCGAGGCATTTTCTATCGGATGAGGGATATATCGCGGTTAAGCGGCTCGTATTATCCGCGCGATTTGAATATTTACGACAGAAATGCCCGGCGGGGCGTCGCGGAGGTGTTTTACAAGCAAGCCGTGTTTATGAAGGACTTCACGGACGACTACGCAGGGCAAGCCCCGTTTTCCTCCCACTTCCCGCGTTATCAGATGATGAGCTATGAACAGCTTCGAACCTACTTCACTTGGCGGACGCGCGCGCGAAACGGCGACGTCGGCCATACGTCCTTGTCTTATGTGCTCCTCTATATTTACGAGCTGCTCAACAACGCGGGGACGGACGACCCGCGGGACGGGATGGAAAAGCTCATGTTTCTGTGGAACGCTTACAGGGGTTACGATCCGTCCATCGACAACTATGTTTTGCTCTGGCTGAAGGAATATCATATCTATTACAATCTGCCGCAGCCGTTCAAAAGCTTTGCCGAGGAACACAATCTCGCGGGGTACTATCCCAAAATGACGGATCCCGAGGACAGCTTCGGATTTTACTGTTCCGTCTCCAAATACGACATCAGGAAGTCCGCGTTTTTTACGGATGAGACGAGCCGATTGATTGCGGATTGTTTAGCCTTTGTCATAGACAGACTCCGGCAGGAATTTGAAAATGTCGGAATCCGATTTGACGACGCCGTATTTATGCCGAGGCAAACAGCCCGCGCATGGGTGCCTTTTTCAGATGCCGTATTCTTTGACCGTATGAAACAGCCGGACAGGCGCGTCACGCTGTCAGAAAACGAAATATATGTGTGCAGGAACAATAAATGGACGCTCAGCACGGCCATTCCGGCGGAAAGCGGCAGACGGTTTGCCGGATATGTAATGAAACGGATGGAATCGATCCTGCGGGAATTCGTGAAACACAAGTTCAAGCTTTCCGTGAACCCGAATATGCTCAGACGGTCGCATCTCCTGTGGAGGCTGAAAGAAGCGAACCTTTCGCTCGATAAAATCATAGCCGAGGCGGTCGCGGACTTTTACAGGGATGCCACCAAGACGGTTGTAACGGTGGACAGCGCGTCCCTCGCCCGCATCAGACGGGAGGCGCTGTCCACGCAGGAGGCGCTGACCGTTGAGGAGCGGGCGGACGGCGACACGCGGGCACCGTCCCCGCCGGAGGAAAAACCGGTTTCGCGGACGGACGGCGATCCGGCGCCGGTGCCGCCGGGTTCGTTGCCCGGCGGCTGGGAAAGTCTCAAAGCCGCCTTGAGTCCGGTTGAACTGCGGGCTCTCGCGGCGATAGCGCGGGGCGGGACGGACCTCAAAGGTTTCGCGGACGGTTGCGGCGTTATGCCGGAGGTTCTGGCTGACGGGATCAATGAAAAAGCCGCGGATTGCGTCGGGGACAACCTTCTGGACGAGGAAATGACCGTGTACGCGGACTATGAGGAGCGCGTGAAAAGGATGGTGGAGGCGATATGACAAACCGGGTGCCGACAAGGATAGCGAGCATTCTCATCAACGCTTTGAAGGGCGGCGTCGTGCCGCGCGTGGGATTGGAATACATCACAGTCGGGCGGGCGCGGGAAATAGCGGCAATCCTGCGCGACATCGAAATGATAGAGGAAGGCGGCGCGTCCTTCCGGTTCATTGTCGGGAAGTACGGCAGCGGGAAAAGCTTCTTGCTTCAAACCATACGCAACTACGCCACAGCCAAGGGCTTTGCCGTGGCGGATGCCGATTTGTCCCCCGAACGCCGTTTCGCGGGAACGAAGGGGCAGGGCTTGGCGACGTACAAAGAGCTGATTCAAAATCTGTCCACCAAATCCAAACCCGACGGCGGCGCCTTGCCTCTCATTCTGGAAAGATGGATCGCCGGGGTTCAAGCGTCCGTCAAGGCGGAGTCCGGCGCGGACGGGGATGAATTCGACAGGCTGGTGGAGCAAAGGATTTACGCGGTGGCGGGTACGCTGGAGGGAATGGTCAACGGCTTTGAGTTCGCGAAGGCGGTGGCCGCCTATTGGAGGGCATATAGGCAGGACGACGCCGCGATGAAGTCCAATGCCCTGAAATGGTTCCGGGGGGAATACCCCTCCCGCAAGGAGGCCAGGGCGGAGCTGGGCATCAACTTCATCGTGAACGACGAAACGTGGTATGACTTCCTGAAGATATTCGCCGTGTTTCTCGTGGGGGCGGGATATAAGGGCTTGCTGGTCATCGTCGATGAGCTTGTTAACATCTTTAAAATCCCGAATTCCGTCACAAGGGCGAACAATTACGAAAAAATCCTTACGATGTACAACGACGTGCTGCAGGGGAAAGCGAAGCACATCGGATTCCTGATGGGCGGCACGCCGCAGTGCATAGAGGATAAATATAAGGGCGTGTTCAGCTATGAGGCCCTGCGATCCCGTCTGGCGGAGGGGCATTTTTCATCCGAGGGCGCGAGGGATATGTCCGCGCCGATCATACGGCTTCAAATGCTGTCGCAGGAGGAGATGTATATCCTCGTCGAAAAACTGCGTGATGTCCACGCGCAGTTATATGGATACGCCCCCGCGCTGGGGCACGACGATCTGCTGTATTTTTTGACCGCAGAGTATAACCGGGTGGGCGCCGAAACGCACATCACCCCGCGCGAGATAATCCGCGACTTCATCGAGATTATAAACATCCTGCACCAGAATCCGCAGCTGAGCGTGGCGGGTATATTGGGCGGGAACAGCTTTGAAATGGCGAAGGGCGGCCTTTCCGATGAGGAAATACACAGCGAATTTCAAGAGTTCGAGGTGTGAGCCGTATGGACGTATTCGACAGGCTGGCGCCGTTTATCCAGGATTTCATCTATCAAAACAAGTGGGAGGAACTGCGGGGGAACCAAGTCGCCGCCTGCGAGATAATCTTTGACAGCGACGACAATCTCCTGCTCTCCTCCGGCACGGCGTCCGGGAAAACGGAGGCCGCCTTTCTGCCTGTGCTGACCGAGCTGTTCAACAAGCCCGCAAGCTCGGTAGGCGTCATATATATTTCCCCGCTGAAGGCGCTGATAAACGACCAGTTCAAGCGGATGGAGCAGTTGCTTCCGGATTCGCGTATCCCGGTGACAAAATGGCACGGGGACGCTTCGCGCGCGCAAAAGAACAAGCTTGTCAAAAACCCGGAAGGGATTTTGCAAATTACGCCGGAGTCGCTGGAGAGCCTTGTCACGAACAAGCGCGGCGCGTGCCTTTCGATGTTCTCCGATTTGCGGTTCGTCATCATCGACGAGGTCCATTATTTTATGCGCGATGAGCGCGGCATACAGCTTTTATGTGTGCTCGAACGCCTAAAAAAGCTGACGGGCGTCAATCCGCGCCGGATCGGGCTGTCGGCGACTTTGGGCGACGTTTCCTTGGCCCAAAACTGGCTGAACACCGGCACCGGGAGGGATTGCGCCGCCCCCGTTGCGAATGAAGGGAAAAAGCGCGTCAGGCTTTACGTCGAACGCTTTGTAAACTATGCCGATAAGCGCGATCTTGTTGAGGAAAACGAGGGCGGGAACGCCGTCGGCGCGGGCTCCGGCGATATCGGCGACCGCGAGCATTACGAATACCTTTTCAGGCAGACGCTCGACAAAAAGACCATTATATTCGCCAACAGCCGGGAAGAGATAGAATTTATAATGGCGAATTTACGCGAAATAGCTTTGAGGAATAAGGCGCCCGACGTTTACCGCGTCCACCACGGCAACGTTTCGGCGCTGCTGAGGGAAAGCACGGAGGATGAGATGAAGTCCGCCGATGAGAAAATCGTCACGGGCGCAACCGTAACGCTGGAACTCGGCATTGACATCGGGTCCCTTGACCAAGCCGTCCAGGTCGGCGCGCCTTTGAACGTCTCCAGCTTCGCGCAGCGCCTGGGGCGTTGCGGGAGAAGGGGGCAGATCCCGCAGCTGCTTTTTACCTTTGTGGAAAGCATAAAAATAAATTCCGCCGACATCCTCGGCCCGATAAACTGGGAGTTCCTGCGCACGGTCGCCATCATAGAGCTTTATATGAAGGCCCGCTGGATGGAACCTATCCCCCCTCAAAACCACGCGTACAATCTGCTGTATCACCAGACTATGAGCTATCTTAAAAGCAGCGGAGAGATCTCCCCGGCAATGCTTGCGCAGGATATATTGTCCTTGGGCTGTTTCAAAAACATATCGAAGGAGGATTACAAACATCTGCTCTCACATATGATTGGCATAGAGCAGTTGCAGCGCACAGAGCGCGGCGGGTTGATCATCGGGCGCGAAGGCGAAAAGATCGTAAACAGCCACAAGTTCCTGACGGTGTTCATTGCCCCGGAATATTTGCTTGTAAAAGACGAAAACCGCACCATCGGCACGGTTGACAAGATTTATCCGGCGGGTACGCGCTTTGCCTTGGCGGGAATGACGTGGGAAACCATCGATGTGAACGCGAAATCCAAGGTCATCTTCGTCAAGCGTGTGCCGGGCATTTCCGTTGTGGACTGGGACGTGGATTTCACAAGCGAGCTGCACACCGTCCTTGTGCGGAAAATCCGGAGCGTTTTGCTATCGGACGATGAGTACCCTTATCTCAGCGAGCGGTGCAAGGAGCGGATGGCTGAAATTCAATACATCGCGAGGAACAGCGGGATATTGGATAATCTCGTGACCCCGCTTTCCGATAAGAAGTACGCCGTATTCCCCTGGGCAGGCACAAGGCAGCTTGTGACCTTGAACTACGCTTTAAGGCACCGGAAAATCAAGAGCAAGCTGCCGTGGAACACCTGCGTTTATCTTGAGGTGGTTTTTGACGGGTCAAAGGACGAGCTGGAGGGTATAATATACGACATTCTCGGCTCGGACATCGACTTGTACGCCCTGCCGCTTCCCGATAAGATACAGATAGCCGGAAAGTACAACGAATTCGTCCCGCCTGAGCTTCTGCGCAAGCAGTTCATAGAGGATTATCTGGATTTCGACGGGCTGAAAGCCGCAAGGCGTCTCGGTTGACGCCGGGCAAATTGCGTGTTAAGATGAAGCATTCTCAAAACAGGAGGTTAAGGCGATGGCAAAAACAATCATAAAAGTGGACGGGATGTCCTGCGAGCACTGCGTGAAAGCGGTCAGCGGCGCGGCGTCGGGCGTCCGGGGCGTCGCGGGCGTATCGGTGGATTTGAAGTCCGGGGACGTGACGCTTGAATACGACGGGTCGGACGCTACACTCGCCCGCGTCAAAGCGGAGATCGAGGAGCAGGGCTACGACATCGTAGCGTAAGCGTGAAGAAAAAACTCCTTGTCGCGGACGACGAGCCGAAGCTGCTGCGGGCCGTCACGGCGTTTCTCGAAAGCCGCGGCTATGACGTGTTCCCGGCTGAAAACGGCCGCCGCGCGCTGGAGATTTTCGGCGCGGAGGACATATCGCTCGTAATCCTCGATCTGATGATGCCCGGTATGTCCGGGGAGGATGTCTGCCGCGCCATGCGCGCCGCATCGCGCGTACCCGTGATTATGCTCACGGCGAAGGCGGAGGAGGACGATGTTGTGGGCGGGCTAGCCCTCGGGGCGGACGATTACGTGACGAAGCCGTTCGGCCTGAAAGCGCTGTGCGCCCGCGCGGAAGCCGTCATGCGCCGCGCGGAAGGATGGGGCGCGCCGGGACAAGCCTCCGGGGGGCGCCCTGCGGGCGCGTTCAAAAGCGGTACGCTCGCAATCGATTTTGAAAAGAACGCCGTCACAAATCGCGGCAGACTTCTGAACCTCACGCCCAGCGAGCTGAAAATACTCCTCGCCCTCGTCCGCGTCCCCGGAAAGGCCTATACGCGCGACGAGCTGATCGGACTCGCGATGGGCGATGATTTCGACGGCTTCGACAGGGCGATAGACAGCCATATCAAAAACCTGCGCCGGAAAATCGAGGACGACGCGCGCCGCCCCGCATATATCCTCACGGCGCACGGGATAGGCTACAGATTCGGCGGGGAGACGGATTGAGAGGCGGCCATTATGCCGATAAGTCTGAAAACACAGCTTTCGCTTTCCATCGCGCTCATCGCGCTGTTGACGGTGGCGGCCGTCAGCGCGCTCGCGAACATATCCATCAGACGGCAGTTCGAGCGCCACGTCGCAGAGCGCGAGAGGACGCGGGCGGAGGCCGTCGCGGATACGCTGGGGCACCAATACGACGAGCTCTCTCAGGAGTGGGACACGGACTTCATCCACGGCGTCGGGATGTACGCGCTGTACGACGGGTACATCGTCAAGGTGTACGACAAGGACGGCGCGGCGGTGTGGGACGCGGAGAACCACGACATGTCCCTGTGCGAGCACATCGTGAGCGACATATCGGGGCGCATGGACGCCCGCCGCCCGGACGTGAACGGAGGGTTCGCCGCGCGGACGTATCCGCTGACGGCGGACGGCGCGGTGATAGGCGCCGTCGAAATCAGCTATTACGGGCCGTATTTTCTGAGCGGCGGGGACTTCCGCTTCCTCGACGCGCTGAACGCCGCGCTCGTCGCGATAGGCGCGGCGGCGACTGCGGCGGCCGTCGCGGCGGGATGGCTGCTCGCGCGGAGGACGGCGCTGCCGGTTGCTCGCGCGGCGGAGACGGCGAAGCGCATATCGGGCGGGGACTACGGCGTCCGCATAGAAAGCGGCGCCGGGACGCGCGAGGCGCGGGACTTGACCGAAGCCGTGAACCATCTGGCGGAAACGCTGGGGGAGCAGGAGCGTCTCCGCCGCCGCCTTGTGATGGATATAGCGCACGAGCTGCGCACGCCGGTGGCGGCGGCGGGCGCGCATATAGAAGCGATGATGGAGGGCGTCTGGGCGTCGGATAAGGAGACGCTCGGGAGCGTATACGAGGAACTGGGGCGGCTCGGGACGCTCATAGGCGGGCTCGGGAGACTCGCGCGGACGGAGAGCGAGAGCGAGACCCTGAACAAAACGGAGGTCTGTCTGCTCGACATTGCCCGCGCCGCCGCGTCGGAGGCGGAGCCCGGGGCGCGGCGGAAAAATATCCGCCTCATTGTCAAAGGGGAGAGAGCCGCCGTGACGGGCGACAGGGACAAGCTGATAGGCGCCGTTTCAAACCTTCTGACGAACGCCGTCAAGTACACGCCCGAAAACGGGAACGTGAGCGTCACCGTCAGGGACCGCGGCTCATCGCGCGAGATAACGGTGGAGGACGACGGGATCGGCATCCCGGAAGATGATCTGCCGCGCGTTTTCGAGCGATTTTACAGGGTCGATAAGTCCCGAAACCGCGACACGGGCGGCTTCGGCATAGGACTTGCAATCGTGCGATCCGTGGCGCTGGCGCACGGGGGCTCCGTCTCGGCGTCCAGCGAGCCGGGGCGCGGCAGCCGATTTACGGTCACGCTCCCGGCGGTGTGAAAGGCTATCCGGCCGCGCCGCCCCTTTGTAAATTTGGAGCTGGTGGACGGATTTGAACCCCCGACCTGCTGATTACAAATCAGCTGCTCTGCCGACTGAGCTACACCAGCTTACGGGACGAGTATACCACAACCCGCCGCGCCGCGCAAGAGCAAATCGGCGCGGTGAATGAGAATCCGCTTCATTGGCGGCTTGACGTTACGTTCGGCAAGGACAGCTGCCGCGCCGCAGGCCTTTTTTGAAGCGCCCAATTACATATACCGCGAAATATCGCGTTTCAGGCGGTCAATTATGCGTTTTTCGAGGCGCGATATGTACGACTGCGAAATACCCATGATGTCCGCGACCTCCTTCTGCGTCCGCTCCTGCCGCCCGTCCAGCCCGAAACGCATCACGATGATCTCGCGCTCGCGCTCCGAAAGCTTGCCGATGGCACCCCACAGCAGCTTCCTGTCCGCGTCGTCCTCCAGCGGACGTATGACCATATCCGCGTCCGTGCCGAGTATGTCGGACAGCAGCAGCTCGTTCCCGTCCCAGTCCGCGCCCAGCGGCTCGTCCAAAGAAACCTCCGTCCTGCGGGAACTTATTTTCCGCAGGTACATAAGTATCTCGTTTTCGATACAGCGCGAGGCGTACGTCGCGAGCTTTATGTTCTTCCCGGCGTCGTAGGTGTCCACGGCCTTGATAAGCCCGATGGCGCCGATGGATATGAGATCCTCTATATTTACGCCCGTGTTCTCGAAGCGGCGGGCGATGTAAACGACGAGGCGCAGATTGTGCTCTATGAGTATCCGTTTCGCCTCCGGATCCCCCGCCATAAGCTCGCCGAGGCGGCGCGCCTCCTCCTCACGCGCCAGCGGAGGGGGAAGGGTGTCGCTCCCCCCGATGTACATCACCCCGGACGGCAGGATGATCCCCAGCCGCTCCGCCGTCCCGCGGGCGCGCAGCCGCAGCCGCGCCAGAAAAAGCGACGCTTTAACCAAGAACTTCATATGCTTGTACCTCCGAAATCAGAACAGCGCGGAATATGCCGCGCTTCCGGAAATATCGTTCGGCGAAAGAGCGACGACGATGTCCCGTATGCCGCGCCCGTCCACGGCGGCGCGCGTCGGGCGGAACGCCGGGAGCATCCCCCCCCTGACGCCGACGGCGGAATACGGAAGCAGGCGGAACTTCACGCCCGTTTCCAGCTCGTTGAGCGCGAGCCATGCCTCCGGGGAGCGGCTTTCCACCGCCTCCGCGACGGCGGCGCGCGTCCTTTCGGGGAAGAGCGGCAGGGAATCCCGCGCGGCGACCACGGCGGCGCGCGCGCCCGTTATGGGGTCGCAGAGGGAATTGCCCGTGTCGCGCAGGGCGCGGAGCGTCACCTCCCGCGTTTCCACGGCGAGCGTCAGCGTCATTATCCTCCCCGTCTCACGCGCGGCGCGGCGGAAAACGAGCGTCGCCGCGAGATAGAACACGCCGAAGGCCGCCGCGAGCACGCGCGCGTCGATATTGCCGAGGGAGCGCGCCCCGCCGAACAGCCCCGCCGCCGTGACGGCGCCCGCAGCCGCCGCCGACACGCCGAAGAACACGAGCGCGAGCCGCGCGAACCGCCGCCCGGGTCCGAACGCCAGCAGGAGCATGGCGAACCCGGACAGAATCTTGAACGCGGGGCCGCTCAGGAACGCGGCGGCGCCGAGCGATAACAGGACGGCGTACGCGCCCCCGAACGCCGCGCCTAGAAGACAGCGCGCGCGGCGCGCGGGGCGGGCGCATATCTTCGCGGAGGCAAGCAGGAGAAAATAGTTGATAATCAGATTCGTCAGAAAAACAACGTCTATGTACACGACGCGCACGTCCATCACCCCATCGCCGCGCCCATTATAAACGGAGCGGGACGGGGAATTTGTCGTTTTAGCCAAGGCGGGGAAAACCGCTTTTTTGCCGGCCGGGTGAAATTTGAATTTGCGCGCCGCCGCCACTTGCGCCGCCGCCGGTGTATATGGTACAATGCCCGCAGACGCGTAACTGCGGAAGCGGAGGAAATGAGGGCTTGAGAAGGCACGGAAAAACCGGCGCGGACGGCGCGCCGCGCGTGAAGCGCGCCGCGCTGTCGCGGGGTTTGCGGCGCAGGTGGGTGCGCGGGAGCGTGTTCATCGTCGCCGCCGCGCTCGGCGTCGTGGTTTTCGCGTTTTCCGTGTTCTTCTACAACTACTACTATTCCACCGTCAGCACGGGACTTGAGGAAAAGGCGAAAACGGCGACGGACTTCTTCTCCAACTACGTCGCCAAGTCCTACGCGGAGTATTATGACAGCGCGTTCAGGTACACGGAGACGTTCGCCGACGGGGACAGGCTGGAGCTGCAGTTCATGGACACGTCCGGGCGCGTTGTGATCTCATCCCTCGGCGTCACGGCGGGCACACAGGCGTCCTCCCCGGAGGTGAAACAGGCCGTGCAGTCGGGGCTGATAACGGTCTGGGTCGGCAGGCGCGCCTCGACGAATGAGCGCATTATGGCGGTCTCCGCGCCCATCGTGTACACCGACGGGCAGGTCATAGGCGTGATGCGGTACATCACGAGCCTTGCCTCCGTGGACATGCAAGTGACGATGAGCATCCTCGCCGTGTCCGGCGCCGGGGTATCGGTGCTGCTCGTCGTCCTGACCATAACCCTGCTGTTCATACGCTCCGTCATAGCGCCCGTGGGGGAAATCACGCAGATGTCGCGCCGCATAGCCGACGGGAGCTACGGAATACAGATAGAGAACACGTTCAAGGACGAAATGGGGGAGATGGTCGATTCGATAAACGAGATGTCGATGAAAATAGCGCAGGCAGAGCGGATAAAGACGGAGTTCATATCCTCCATCTCCCACGAGCTGAGGACGCCGCTGACGGCCATCACCGGCTGGGGTGAGACGCTTGTCTACAACGAAAAGCTCGACGAAGACACGTCCGGGGGGATAGCCATAATCCTCAAGGAGGCGCGGCGGCTCACGAAGATGGTGGAGGAACTCCTGGAGTTCACGCGCATGGAGGACGGGCGCTTCACGCTGAACATCGAGAGCGTGGATCTCGCCGCCGAGCTGGAAGACGCGATTTTTACGTACAGGGAGCTTTTCCACCACGACGCGCTGGATTTGCGCTACAGACCCGCCCCCGACGATATGCCGATGCTCCCCGGCGACCCGAACAGGCTCAAACAGGTGTTCCTGAACATATTCGACAACGCCGCGAAGTACGGCTCCGAGGGCGGGCGCATAGACGTGTCCGTCGAAACGCGCGGGGATTTCGCCGCCGTGAGCATACGCGACTTCGGGCCGGGCGCGCCGGAGGATGAGCTTGAGAACCTTAAAATGAAGTTTTACAAAGGCTCGAACTCCAAGGCCCGCGGAAGCGGGATAGGTCTCGCCGTGTGCGATGAGATAATAAGGTACCACGGGGGCAAGCTGGAGCTTGAGAACGCGGAGGGCGGCGGGCTGCGCGTCACGGTGTGGCTTCCTCTGACGAGCGCGGCGACGCTCGGCGCCATGCTTTAGCGGGAAAGGGGACGTCCGATGACCGGGAACGACAGAAAAGAAAAAGGCAAAGAGGGCTTCCGCACGTCCATCGGCGGACAGGCGCTCATAGAGGGCATAATGATGCTCGGTCCGAAGAAGCAGGCGGTGGCCGTGCGCGCGGGCGGGGAGATACGGACGAAGACGGAGGAGCTGAAGCCCCTGCGCGAGAAGTACCCCGTCTTGGGCGCCCCGTTCATACGCGGCGTCGTGAACTTCGGCGCTTCCATGTCGCGCGGCGTGCGCGCGCTGATGTACTCCGCGAACACCGCCGCGGACGGCGGCGGGGAGGCGGATGCGGAGCCGGAGATGGGGAAGGCCGCCGTCGCGCTCGCCGCCGCCGTCGGCATAGCGCTGTCGATAGGGCTTTTCATGCTGCTCCCGACGTTCCTCGCGGGTTTCGCGGCGCGGCTGTTTGACAGCCGGATTCTGAAAAACCTGACGGAGGGCGCCGTGAGGATAGCGATCTTCACGGCGTATATCGGGCTCACCTCGCGCGTGCCCGATATGCGCCGCGTTTGGATGTACCACGGGGCGGAGCACAAGGCGATTTTCTGCTATGAACGCGGGCTGGAACTCACCGTTGAGAACGTGCGGGCGATGCCGAGGCGGCACCCGCGCTGCGGCACGAGCTTCATGTTCCTCGTGATGCTCGTGTCCATTCTCGTGTTTTCCGCCGTGAGCTGGAATGGCGTCCTCATGCGGATGGGATTGCGGCTCCTGCTGCTGCCCGTGGTCGTGGGGGTGAGCTATGAGCTTGTCAAATGGGCGGGCAGACACGACAACGCCCTGACGCGCGCCGTCTCCGCGCCGGGCAAGGCCATGCAGAGCCTTACGACGAAGGAGCCGGACGACGATATGATCGAGGTGGCGATAGCCGCCCTGACGCCCGTCCTGCCGGAGACTGAGGGGGAGGACGAGTGGTGACGGCGCGCGGCGGGACATACGGCGGCATTTACCGCGCCTCGCGCGACGCCCTGCGCCGCGCGGGCGTTTCCTCGGCGGAGCTCGAAGCGCGGCTTTTCGCGCAGAGCGCTTCGGGGAAAACGCGGGAGGAATATATCCGCGACGGTGGGCTTCCCGCGCCGGAAGGGTGCGCCCGCGCCCTGCGCGCGCTGACGGCGCGCCGGCTTCGCGGGGAGCCCGCGGCGTATATTCTGGGCGAGTGGGAGTTTTACTCCCTGCCGGTGTTCGTGAGCCGCGAAACGCTCATACCCCGGACAGACACGGAGACGCTCGCCGCCCGCGCCACAGCGTTGCTCTCGGCGCGGGCGGCGGCGGGGGCTTCGGATATGAGGGTGCTGGATCTGTGCGCCGGCACGGGCTGCGTCGGGCTGGCGGTGGCGGCGGGGGCTGTGGGCGCGCGCGTCACGCTTGCCGACAAATACGCGGGCGCCGTCGAGCTTTGCCGGAAGAACGCGGAGAGGAACGCTCTCTCGGGGCGCGTGGAGGCCGTGATGGCGGACGCCCTCTCCCCGCCGGGCGAAGGGCTCGGCGCCTTTGACACCATCGTCTGCAACCCGCCGTATATCCCGTCCGGGGACATCGGCTCGCTGGAGCTCTCCGTCAGGGGGTTCGAGCCGAGGCGCGCGCTGGACGGCGGGCGGGACGGGCTGGACTTTTTCAGGGCCGTCGCGCGGCATTGGCGGGGGGCGGTACGGCGCGGGGGGCATTTGCTGTTCGAGTGCGGCGCGGGGCAGGCGCCGGCCGTGCGGGGGATACTGCGGGAAAACGGCTTTGCGGATGTCTCGGCGGCGGGGGGCGCGGGGGGGGGGGCGGCGCGCCGGGGGCCGGGGGCGCC
>JAITJC010000006.1 GCA_031279125.1 Oscillospiraceae bacterium | reverse complement strand
CCCGCCCTTGCCGTAAATCGCGATTTGCTTTAATTTTTTCATACGTCCTCCTGTAAACATATAAACTTATATGATATACCATTATAGCACGGCGCGGGGGGGCTGTCAACAGTATTTCTTGTGCGGCGGCGCGGACATTGACAACCGCCGCGCGGCGGTGTAGTATTAGTATGTTGCAGTGAGGGAATGAAAGGTGTGCGGAGATGGCTATAATTTTGGCATCCGGCTCCCCGAGGCGGCGGGAGCTTATGGAATTGCTCGGGCTGCCCTTCATCGTCCGCGCGCCGGATACGGACGAGCCCGCGCCGGAGGCGCGGCTTTCCCCGGAAGAAAATCTTGAGAGAATCGCGCGCGCGAAGCTCGCGGCGTCCGGAGGCGCGGGGGACGGCGGCGATGATATTGTCCTTGCCGCGGATACCGTCGTCGTGCTGGACGGGGCGTATTACGGCAAGCCGGAGGATCTTCCCGACGCCGCGCGTATATTGCGCCGGCTTTCCGGGAGGACGCACGCCGTATATACGGGCGTTGCGGCGCGGCACCGGGGCTTTTCGGAATTTATCTGCGAGAGGACGCTCGTGACGTTCCGGGAACTGACGGAGGGGGAAATTTCGGAATACGCGGAAAGCCGGCGCCCCTTGGACAAGGCGGGGGCTTACGGGATTCAGGATTCGGGTTTCGCGGAGCGGATTGACGGGGACTGGTATAACGCGATGGGACTGCCGCTCGGGCGCGTACGCTCGCTTTTGCACAACGCGGGCGCCGCGCGGACAGGGGCGGCCGAGGTAACGGGGTGAAATGAGAGCATTCCTTACGAGAAAAAATATGGCGATTTTGCTTGTCGCCGTCGTCATAGCCTCCGTCGCCGCCGTATCGGCGGGCGCGGGCAGCGGCAGCGGTTTTTTGACGGAGTGGGTTTCCGCGGCGGCAAAGCCGCTGCGCTCCGCCGCCGCCGCTGTCGCGCGCACGTTTGAGACGATATACGGATATATGTACGAATACGAAAAAATCGCCGCTGAGAACAACGCGCTTAAAAAGCAGATCGCGGACTTCCGGCAGAATTACCGCGAGTACACGGAGACGGCAGAGGAGAACGCGCGCCTGCACGATCTGCTCGATTTCTCGGCGCGGCACAGCGATTACAAGTACG
This sequence comes from Oscillospiraceae bacterium, assembly GCA_031279125.1. Lineage (GTDB taxonomy): Bacteria > Bacillota > Clostridia > Oscillospirales > Oscillospiraceae > JAIRRO01. The sequence continues at coordinate 21,961 of JAITJC010000006.1, read as the reverse complement.
AGCCCGCCACGATAATCGCGTGGGGCTCGTCGAACTGGTCGTCGTCGTTCACGCTCGGCAAGGGCGGAGGCAATTCCGAAATCGCCGTCGGGGACGCCGTGATTACGGAGACGGGTGTGCTCGTCGGGCGCGTGACGGAGGTGCGCGCCGCGGAGTCCACGGCGGTCTCCGTCATAGATACTACGTTTTCCGCGAGCGTCCTGATAGGCGAGGAGGGCGCGGACGGGCAGGCGTCGGGCGATTTCACGCTGATGCGCTCCGGGCGGTTGAAGCTCGGTTTGCTCGACGACGGCTCGGCGGCGCTCACGGGGGATACCGTCGTCACGAACGGGCTCGGCGGCGTGTTCCCGGAGGGGCTTGTGATAGGCACGATCGAAAGCCTCGCCAAAAGCCCCGCCGGCATCGGGATGTACGGTGTCATAAAGCCGCAGGCAGAGCTCGGGCGCGCGACGTACGTCTTTGTCGTGACGGAATTCGACGCGAACACGTAGCCGCGAGAGGAGTGCCGGGATATGACGAGATTTGATAAAATAACGGGCAGACTGCCCAAGCGAAGAAGCGTGGCGTCACTGCTCTACAGGGTGCTTTTCATCGTCGCCGTGTTTGTCGTACAGGGCCTCGCGCTGCCGTTTGTAACCGTCCTGCCGTCCATACCGCTGATACTGCCCCTCGCGGCGGTCGATACGGCGATGTTCGAGGGCGGGTTCAGAGGCGCGGCGACGGGACTTTTGACCGGAGCGCTTTGCGACGTTGCGATGAACAGACCGATAGCGCTGTTCGCCGTGCTGCTGACGCTCGTCTGCCTCATCGTCGGGGTTCTGTCCGAAACCGTGGTGGCGCGCGGCTTCGCGCCGTATTTTCTGGTATGCGCGGGGACGCTTTTGGTCTGCGCCCTGGCGCAGATGTTTACGCTGCTGTTTTTTGACGGCGTGCCCTCGGGGGAGCTTTTCGCGGAAGCCGTGTCGCAGACGGCGGTGTCCCTGCCGTTCACGGCGCCCGTTTATTTCGCGCTTTCAAAAACTCCGGGACGGGAAAGGTAAGGAGGAGGGGACTGCCGTGAATAAATTTTTCAGACCGTGGCGGCTGGTCGCTTTCGCCGCGTTTTTCGCGGGGGTGCTGTCCGTTTACGCTGTCGCGCTGTATAAAATGCAAATCTACGACCCCGCGCGCGAGCTCGCGGAGGCGGAACTGCCCCCCGTGACGACGACGCGGGCGGAGACGATACGCGCCGGGCGCGGGGACATACTCGACCGCAACGGGAAAACGCTTGTCACAAGCCGGACGGCATATGACGTTGTACTCTCGTGGCCGGAAATGCGCAAGGCGGGGAACATCAACGACGTGATCCGCGAGCTTATCAGCCTCGCGTCATCCGAGGGCGTCGCCCACAGCGACACGTTTCCCATCTCACCCGGCGCGCCGTACGAGTACCGCTACGATATGACCCAGGCGCAGAAGGAACGGCTGGGCGGCTACTTGGAGTATTTCGAGCTTGACGCAGATATTTCCGCGGCGGATCTGATAGTGTGGATGAAAAAGCACTACGGCGTACCGTACACGATTGGGGTGGCGGAGGCGCGGCTTATCATAGGCGTGCGGTATGAGCTGGAAACGCGCGCGATCACGGAACTGCGCGTGTTCTCGCAGTACATTTTCGCGGAGGACGCGCCGCGCGAGCTCGCGTCGAAAATCTCTGAGCGCGCGTTCCCCGGCGTCATCGTGGAAACGCGCGGCAAGCGGGAGCTCGCCACGGAGTCGGCGGGGCATCTGCTGGGCTATCTCGGGCGTCTTGACGCGAAGGATTACGAAAAATACGAAGCGCTCGGCTACCCTATGGACGCGCTTGTCGGCAAGTCCGGCGCGGAGGCGGCGTTTGAGCAGTACCTGCGCGGCGCGGATGGGACGAAAATCGTGAGGACGGGCGCGGACGGCACCGTTGTATCGGAAGAGATAAGGCGCGAGCCGTCGCCGGGGTCAAACATCTATCTGTCGATAGACTACGATTTGCAGGAGACGGCTGAAAAAGCCCTCGCGGATAAAATCGAGCTTCTGAACCTCGAACGGGAGGAAGGGAAGCGCGTCACGGGCGGCGCCGTTGCGGTGACTCAGGTGAAAACGGGAGAGGCTCTCGCGCTGGCGTCCTACCCGGCGTTCGACGCGGAAACGCGGGCGGGCGACGAATTCAACAGGGCGACGCAGGGGCTGTACAACCCCGGCTCGACGTTCAAGATGGTCACGGCGCTGGCGGGTCTGCGCGCGGGAACGATTTCGCGCTGGACGCGGATAGAGGACCAGGGGCAGTATATGGAGTATCCGAGCTACCGTCCCAGGTGCTGGCTTTACGCGGCAGTCGGGGCGACGCACGGGCTGCTCGACGTCGTGGAGGCGCTCACCGTGTCGTGCAACTATTTCTTCTACAAGGTCGGCAACGATACGATGATAACGCCGATAGCGAACGCCGCGCGGGACTTCGGCTTCGGCGCCGCGACGGGGATAGAGATTTCGGAGTCGCCCGGCATAGTCGCAACGCCCGATTACAAGCGCGAGGTGCTCGGCGTGGGGTGGTGGGACGCGGACACGCTGCTCGTATCTATAGGGCAGGGGTTGAACAGCTTCACGCCGCTCCAGCTTGCCAATTACACGGCGACGATAGCCGGAGGCGGCGTCCTGCGAGACATCACGCTTCTGCGCTCTGTGAAAACGTACGACTACGCGGGCGAAATATATGAGCACGTGCCATCGGAGCGCTCCGTTATACCGGAGGGGGATCTCATCGAGATATTAAAAGAGGGTATGCGCGGCGCCGTGACCGCCGGCACCGCGGGCGACGTATTCGGAGGGTACAAGACGCCCGTCGCGGCGAAAACCGGTACCGTGCAGACGGGGAGCGAGATAAACGACGGCGTGTTCGTCGCCTACGCCCCGGCTGACGACCCGGAGATCGCCATCGCCGTCGTCGTCGAAAAGGGAGGCTCCGGCGCGGGGATTATGGAGATAGCGCGCGTCGTGATGGACAAATATTTCGAGGGGCAGGGAGGCGCCGTCGCCGTCGGGGACGGTGAACTGCTCCCTTAAAAAACGGATTTGAGAAGAAAAGCGGGGTGAGGGGCTATATCGAGCATGGCGGATCGCGTCTTTGAGACGGCTGGGCGGTACGGCGGGACGGCGGCTTACGAATATCTGGGGTTCCGGAGGTCGTTCGCCGGGCTTGAGCGCGATACAAGGCGGTGCGCGCGGGCGCTTCGCGCGCTGGGTATACGCCCGCGCGACAGGGTCACGGTGAGCCTGCCTAATATTCCGCAGGCTGTCATACTGTTTTACGCACTGAACGCAATCGGCGCGGTGGCGTGTATGACGCACCCCCTGTCCTCGGCGGAGGAAATGTCGTTCTATCTGTCCTCGGCGAAGCCGCGCGCGTTTTTCACTATGTACGGGTTTTACGAAAAGTTCCGCCCGGCGCTCGCCCGTCAGGACGGCGCTTTGCGCGTCGTCCTGACGGGCGCGGGAGACGCCCTGCCGCCCATCCCGGCGGCCGCGATGTCCGTCGCTGAGAAAAAGCCGCCGCGCGGCGGGGATGTCCTGCGCTGGCGGGAGTTTTTGAGGTTCGCGGAGCGCTCCCCCGCGGGAACGCCCGGCGAAAAGCCGGACAGCGGGGACACCGCCGCGATTCTTTACAGCGGAGGGACAAGCGGGAAAACCAAGGGTATCCTGCTGACGAACGGCAGCTTCAACGCGCTCGCCGATATGACGGCGCGGGCGAGCGGCAGCATCGTGCCGGGGAAGAAAATGCTTGCCGTTATGCCGGTTTTTCACGGATTCGGGCTGGGCGTCTGCATCCATACGGCGCTGGCTTGCGGCGTGACGTGTCTGCTTGTGCCGCGCTTCACGGTGAAGACATACGCCGCCCTGCTGAAAACGCGCCGCCCTAACTACATCGCGGGCGTGCCGACGCTTTTCGAGGCGCTTTTGCGTCTCGAAAACACCGAAAGGCTGGATTTGTCGGATCTCGACGGTGTATTTTCCGGCGGGGACACGATGACGCCCGGACTGCGCGCGCGCGTGGACGAGTTCCTGCGCGCGCGCGGCTCGCCGTCGCGTGTGCGCGAGGGCTACGGACTGACGGAGTGCGTGACGGTCTGCTGCCTGACCCCGGAGGGCGCGGGCGGGACAGAGCCCGGATGCATAGGGAAGCCGCTTGACGGCATGGCGATGAAAATAACGGAGCGGGGGACGGAGCGCGAGCTCTGTGCCGAAGAAACAGGTGAGATATGCGTTTCCGGCCCGACTGTGATGGCGGGCTATGACGGCGACGAGGAAGAAACGCGCGAAGCCCTGAGGACGCATGGCGACGGGCGCGTGTGGCTGCACACGGGAGACCTCGGGGAGATAGGCGCGGACGGATACGTGTACTTCCGGGGGAGAATAAAGCGGCTCATCGTCTCCTCCGGGTACAGCGTGTATCCGTATCACGTGGAAAGCGTGCTCTGTGGGCATGAGTTCGTGGAGCGGTGCTGCGTCGTCGGCGTGCCGGACGAATACAAGATGCAAAGGGTCAAGGCGTATATCGTGCTGAAAAAAGGCGCCCCGCCGGAGGTGGAGGCGATAGAGTCCGTAAAAGCGTACTGCCGCGCGTCGCTCGCGCCGTACAACAGGCCGAGGGAGTACGAGGTAAGGGACAGCCTGCCGGCGACGGCGCTCGGCAAGGTGGCGTACAGGGAGCTGGAGCGCGAGGCGGCGGAACGGAAAAACGCCTGACAGCCCCTCGACTGATATACACGGAAATCAATTTTGAGTCTGCACAAGAGATTTAACAAAGGAGGGATCAACAAGGCAGTCGAGCATTAAAAATTGATTTCCGTGACTATCGACTTTTCGGGCTTGCAAAGCGCCGCCGCGAATGATACAATACACAAAATTGCGGTAAAAGGAGCATACGATGAACATCAAGGTGACGATGGACAGCGCCTGCGATCTGCCACGGGAGCTTTTGGAGCGTTACGGCATAGGCGTTCTGCCGATGACGATAGTCCACGGGGACAAGGCGTACAAGGACGGCGCCGGCTTTACGCCGGACGAGCTTTTCGGCATAGTGGAAAAGGGCGGCGCGTGCACTACGACGGCGATCAACACGTCGGAGTACGAGGAATATTTCGCCGCCTGTCTCCGAGGCTGCGACGCGGTGATACATATCAACCTGAGCGGGGAAATATCCTCCTGCCACCAGAACGCCGTCATCGCCGCAGAGGGCAAGCCTGTTTACGCGATAGATTCGCGGAGCCTGTCGTCCGGTTCCGGGATTTTGGCGGTCGAGGCCGCAGAGGCCGCCGAAAACGGCGCGGGGGCGGAAGAAATCGCGCGGCGGCTGGGGGAGCTTTCGGGAAGTGTGGAGACGAGCTTCGTCATAGATACGCTGAAATATCTGCACCGGGGCGGGCGCTGTTCCGGGCTCGCCGCGCTGGGCGCCAATATATTAAAGCTCAAGCCGTGCATCGAGATGACGGACGGTAAAATGAACGTGGGCAGGAAGTACCGAGGCAATATCGACACGGTGATTTTGCAGTATGTCAAAGACAAGCTCGCCGGGCGCCGGGACATCGACTGCAGGCGCATATTTATGACTCATACGCTCGGCGTGGCGGAAGAGACGCTCGCGCGCGTACGCGAGACGATACTGGAATGCGGGCCGTTCGAGGCGATATACGACACCCCGGCGGGCTGTACGATATCCAACCACAGCGGGCCGGGCACGCTCGGCGTGCTGTATATCGGAACGCGCCGATTCGCGTGTTGACACGGGAACTGCCGCATAGTTGACATCTGCGCTCTTTATGCTGTATCATGAACCTTAAATATTACCGGGAAGCAGGTGGCGCTTCATGGACAAAATGTTAAGCGGGCAGACGGCGCTGATTACGGGCGCGACGAGCGGCATGGGCGAGGCGGCGGCGCGGCTGTTCGCCAAGGAGGGTGCGGTTGTAATCCTCGGCGGGCGAAGCGTTGGCAAGGGGAAAGCTCTGGCGGCGGAAATCAATGCGTCAGGCGGCGCGGCGCGGTATTACGGCGCGCTCGACGTCACGGATGAGGCGAGCGTCCGGCGCGCCGTAGATAGCGCGCTTGGCGAATTCGGGAAAATCGACATTCTCGCGGCGTTTGCGGGCAAGACGTTCGACGGAGAGGGTCTTGACGCGAAAACGGCGTATGATAAGACGATGGAATCGAATATGACCGGCACATACAACACGGTGTTCGCCGTCGTGCCGCATATGAAAGAGCGCCGCTCGGGTAAAATCATAATCTGCTCATCAAACGGCGCGTTCAATCCGACAACGCCCGCGTATACGTACCATATGGCGAAGGCCGCCTGCGAATCGCTGACGGTGAACCTCGCAATGGAGCTCGCGCCGCTGGGGATCCGCGTGAACTGTCTGAAGCCGGGGCCGATACGCACATCGTTTTGGGACGAGCTCGCGGAGGGCGCGGAGCTGGAGTCCCTGCTCCGAGGCATCGCGGCGCATGAGGTTCCGATGGGCAGGATAGGTACGGCGGAGGACATCGCGGGTCCGGCGCTGTTCCTGGCGTCCGAACTCTCCGCGTATATAACGGGGCTGTGCCTGTATGTCGGGGGCGGCATCGGGCACGTGTACTCCCACGCGCAGAGCTATATTCTCGGGAAAACCCCGACGGGCGGATAGCGGCGCCCGCGCGTATAAATCGAAACGAAAGGGAATGCGTAAAATGCCGGAGAGAGTGGATAAACAGGAAATCAAATCGGTGCGGGTCCTCACCCCGCGTCTGCAAAAACTGAAAGCGGAGTGGGAGAGCGCCGAGCCTCAGGTGTACGTGGACGACACGCTGCTGTTCACTGAATCGTGGAAAGAGACAGAGGGTCTGCCTGTCGATATACGCTGGGCGAAGGCGCTTGAGAAGCGTCTGCTGGAGTGTCCGCTGTTGATCCGCGACGGGGAGCTTGTCGTCGGCTCGCTGACGAAGTTCGTGCGCGGCAATGGGACGCTGTGCGCGATGAAGCCGCGCGAGATACTGAAGATGGTCGAGAGCGGCAAGTTCGACCGCAAAACGAGCGACATATCCTCTACAAGGATCGATCCCGGCGATCTGAAAGCGCTCCGCGAGGACGCCGAATACTGGATAAAGAACATGCCCCGCGTATCGTCGGTGAACGCCTCCGTGGCGTTTGATATGGGCGAGGATGTGTTTGACCTGCTGTTTGACCGCGGCATGGTGTTCGAGGGGCGCGGCGTGCGCTGTGAGATGGACCGCGGCCTGTTTCAGAATTATTCCGCCTACGGCGGCGGCGTGGCGCAGGTTTCCGCGAAGTGCATCGAAAACGGGCTGAACCACGTCATCGCCCTGTGCGAAAAGGAGCGCGGGCGCATGCTGGCGGAGGGCGATCCGAACAGCCACGGCACGGCGCAGTTCCTGCGCAAATACTGGCTCTTGAAAGCGACAATCATCTCCTGCGAGGCGTTTATAGCCTACGCCGGGCGGCACGCGGAACTGGCGCGCCGACTCGCGGGGGAGGAGACGCGCCCGGAGCGGAAAAAGGAGCTTCTGCGCATAGCGGAGGCTTGCGAGCGCGTACCGGCGGAGCCGCCGCGCGATTTCTTTGAGGCCGTGCAGTGCGTGAGACTGTATCACCTCGTATGCTGGAAAGAGAGCTCCGACCGTCCGGAGGTGCCCATCGGCAGGCTCGACAGGATGCTGTACCCGTATTACAAGCGCGACAAGGAGGCGGGGGCTATAACGGCGCAGGAGGCCGCCGAATTGCTCGGAGCGCTGTGGCTGAAAATACGCGAGTGCGAAAACCTTGTGACAATCCCTCGCGAACAGCGCGCCGCGCCGGGTTCGCTCCTGCCGAACATCACGCTGTGCGGCACGGACGAGGACGGGAACGATCTCACAAACGAAGTCTCGTGGCTCATACTGGAGGCAATGGCGCAGATAAAGCTCTCCGAGCCCGCGATATACATACGGTACGGCGAAAACACCCCGCCGGAGTTCCTGCATCACGCGCTGGAGTGCAACCGCGAGTTCGGCGGCGGGAATCCGGCGTTCCTCAATGATAAGCTCGGCACACAGCGGTATCTCGACAGGGGGGTGCCGCGCTCCGACGCGTGCGACTGGAACGCGTCCGGCTGCCTGGGGTATCATCTCGACAGCCTTGAGCATATGGGCGGGGGCCACAACATCAGCCAGCTCAAAGTGTTTGAGCTCGCGCTCAACGACGGCTTTGACGCGCGCACCGGGAAACAGCTCGGACCGCGCACGGGCGACGCGAGGGCGTTTACGTCGTATGAGCAGGTGCGCGAGGCGTATTACAAACAGCTTGAGTACTTCGTGCCGATCTTGAGGAAGTTCAAGCTCCTCTCGTGGTCAACGGAGATAGCGGAGGGGCCGATGAGCGGTCTGCGCGTGGCTATGCAGTACGAGGATTGCATACCGGCGGGGCTTGCCTCCCGCGAGGGCGGGGCGCGGTACCCGGAGGGCAGGGCGTGCTGGCTCGGCTCGCGCGGGGTCGTGGACTTGGCGGACTCCCTCGCCGCGATAAAAAAGGTCGTGTTCACAGACAAAAAGGCGACGATGGCAGAGCTTTTGGAGGCTTGCGCGAACAACTGGGACGGCGCGGAGGAGTTGCGGAGGCTGTGCCTCGCCGCGCCGAAATACGGCAACGACGACGACTTCGCCGATGAGATTTACGATGAGCTCTCGCGCCGCGTGCCGGAGATAATGCAAGCGGAGCCGGATCCCCTCACGGGCAAAAAGCCCCTGCTGTTCATCGGCGCGGCGGCCGGCCACGTCGGCATAGGCAAGGCGATAGGCGCGCTCCCGAACGGGCGCGAGGCGGGCAGTCCGACGTGCGACGCGGCTTGCTCGGTATCCCCCGGAATGGATATAAGCGGCCCCACGGCGGCGATAAACTCCGCGACGAACGACTGTTACGCCTATCCCTACGCGGGCTACGCGATGAATATGAAATTCTCTAAATCGATACTCAACACGCCGGAGAAGATAGAAAAGCTCGGCTGGCTCGTGAAGGCGTTCATAAAGCGCGGCGGCTGGCACGTGCAGTTCAACATCCACTCGCGGGAGGAACTGCTTGACGCGCGGGAGCATCCGGAAAACCACAAGAACCTGCTCGTCCGCGTCGGCGGCTATTCCGCGTATTTCATCGACCTGCCGCCCGGTCTGCAAGCGGAAATCGCGGACCGCACGATGCACGAGATGGTATAGCCTCGCGGCGCTTTTATGAGTGAGGGCGTAGTATTCAACATACAGCGGTACAGCATAGACGACGGGCCGGGCATACGCACGACGGTGTTTCTGAAGGGCTGTCCGCTGCGCTGTCCGTGGTGCTCCAACCCGGAATCGCGGAGCTTTGCCCCGCAGCTTTTTTACCGCGCCGCGTCGTGCGTTGTCTGCGGGACGTGCGCCGGGGCGTGTCCCGCGGGGGCGATAGCGCTCCGGGAGGGCGGGATAGACATAGACCGTGGGAAATGCGTCGCCTGCGGGACGTGCGCCGGGGTCTGCGTTGCGGGGGCGCTCGCCGTCAAGGGTGAGAAAATGACCGTCGAGCGGGTGTGGAAGGTCATAAGGCGCGACGCGGTGTACTACGAAACCTCCGGCGGGGGTGTGACGTGTTCTGGCGGGGAGATATTGTCCCAGCCGGATTTCGCGGCGGCGATATTCAAAAAATGCCGCGAGGAGGGCATACACACCTGCGCGGACACGTCGGGCTGCGGGACGCCGGAAGCGCTCGACACCGTGCTGGAATACGCTGACCTCGTGTATTTCGACATAAAGCACCCGGACGCGCGGCGGCACGCGGAGCTCACCGGCGCCGACGCGGAGGGGATTTGGCAAAACCTCCGGCGCGCCGCCGGGCGGAAAATCCCGATTGTCGCGCGCCTGCCGCTGATCCCGGAGTACAACAATTCGGCGGAGGAGTTGGAGAACACGGCGAGGCTCGTCCGGGAGCTCGCGCCGGAGGCGGCTATATCCATATTGCCGTATCATAAATTCGGGGAGAGCAAATACGCCGCCGTGGGCATGGAATACGCGCTCACGGGGCTCCGCGAGAACACTGTGGGCGAGCTTGAAGCGGCGAGGGCGGTTTTCATAAGGCACGGCTTTGCGTGCGAAGTCAGCAAATAGGGCATAGGGGGCGGACGCGGTTGATAAAAGTCAGGCAGAAGCGCATCGAGGAGGATACTTTTCTGAACAAGCTGCGCCCGGAGGTGCTCTCGGCGTGGCCGGAGACAGGGCGGGAGTGCGTCCTCGACGAGGCCGTGGCGTATCAGAAATCGCTTCCGGAGAGCAAGAACTTCACAAAGGCGCTGGCAAAATACCGCGCGGAGGGCAAGGTCGGGCTGTTCCCGCGCTCCGGCGTGCCGGTCGCGGAAAAAGAGATAGAGCTGCTGCAATCGCTCGACGCCGTGGGTGTGCGGCTGTTCCCGTTCACGACGGACTCGTACACGCGCAACCTGCAGCTTGACAAGGCGAAGGCGGGGCTGGAGGAGAGCGTAAAGACGGGCAAGATGAAGCTCAACGGGTATCCCATCATAAACCACGGCGTAGCGACAACGCGCCGCGTTGTGGAGTCCGTGCCGGGCGCGTTCGACCCGCGCTCGTCGCGCGTCGCGAATTCTTTCGTCGGGGAGGTCGCGTTCGCGTCCGGGATGACCGCCATGCCGAACAGCTTTTTCGGCTGGATAGGCGGCTACGACAAGATAGCAACGCCGGAGGAGTGCATAGAGACGGCGCAGTATCTGGGGCGGCTCATCGGATACTACGCCGACAGGGGCGTAATAATCTCCACGGATACGCACGGCTGGCTGCCGAACGGCGTCATACCGATGTACGTAAACATCGCGACGCAGATAATAGAGGCTCTCATTTCCGCCGGGCAGGGAGTAAAAAGCATCGTGCCGCTGATGAATTTTCAGGGCAATCTCGCGCAGGACGTCTCGGAAATCAAGGCGGCGCCGGGGCTGTTCCGAAAGTACCTCGACAGATTCGGGTTCGCCGACGTGCTGATACCCGGCATCATCGGGAATCAGTCGTCGCTGTTCGCGTTCCCGCAGGATATAGGCTGCGCCTACGGATATATCAACTACATCGCGATGATAGCCGCGCTCTCGCCCGTGGACGCCTGTTCCGTCAAGACCGTGGATGAGGCGATAGGCGTTCCGAGCGTGGAATCGCATATGCAGACGTACCGCTCCGCGAACTGGATATTCAACGTCGTGCGGCAGCAGGGTATACGGTTTGACGACGCGGAGATAGAGATTGAGCGGCGGATGTGCGAACTTGCGGTGTCGGCGATAATCGACAAGACAATCGACATGGGGGACGGGGACATCGCCGTTGGCGTAGTGCGGGCGCTTGAGGCGGGTGTGCTCGACTCGCCGTTTTCCATAAACGTCAACGTGCGCGATATGTGCATGGGCGCGCGCGACCTGCGCGGCGCGTGCCGTTACATCGAGTACGGCAGCCTGCCGATACCGGACGAGGTCAGGGAGTACAACGACGGGAAGGTGCGCGAGCGCGAGAAGGCGGAGGGCGGGAAGCTCGGCTATAAGACATCGATAGCCGACTTCTGGACGCTCTCGCGCGGCGTCATAATCGACCCTCCGGGGCACCTCGCCGGGGAGAGTTCCGACGACATCCCCGACACGCTCGCCCGCGCCGTGAGGCTCCGGGCGCCGAACATCGTTACAGGAACCGTGGGCGTGGACGCGCACGTGATAGGCACGAAGATAATCTCGAAGGTTCTGCGCGAGACGGGCTTCAATGTGACGGCGCTGGGGGCGCAGACGCCGCCGGAGGAATTCATCAAAGCCGCCGTTGAAACGGACGCCGCCGCGATACTTATGACGAGCCTTTACGGAATGGCGGAGATGGACCTGCAGGGGTTCCGCGAAAAATGCGTCGAGGCGGGCGTCGGCGATATACTGCTGTATATCGGCGGCATACTCGGCGTGGGCAAGCACGACTTCGCGGACGACGAGACCAAGTTCAAAAAGCTCGGCTTCGACCGCGTTTATCCGCCGGGGGCGGACATTGCGCCGTCGATTGTCAATCTGTACGAGGATTTGAAAGCGCGGGGGCGGGTTTGATTCGTATCTTTATCGACTTCGGCAGCACGTTCACAAAGGCCGCCGCGTTCGATATGGAGTCGGAAACGCTGCTCGCGCGCGTCCAGGCGCCGTCCACTGCGGATACGGACGTGACGGAGGGTCTGCTCGCCGCGCTCGCCGCCCTGAAAAAGGAGATACCCGCGATAGGGGAGCGCGAGATACGCTCCGCCGTCGCCTGTTCGAGCGCCGCCGGGGGTCTGCGCCTCGCGGTCGTCGGTCTTGTGCCGGATTACACGACGAAGGCGGGCTATCTCGCCGCGCTCGGGGCGGGAGCGAAGGTCGTCGGCTCGTTTTCATATGAGCTGACGCGCCGGGAGACGCGCGAGCTTGAGGACGCGCGCCCGGACATCGTCCTGCTCACGGGCGGCACGGATGGGGGGAACAGGCGCGTAATAGCGTGCAACGCGCGCGCTCTCGCGGCCTCGAATGTCCGCAGTATAATCGCGGCCGGGAACAAATCCGCGCGCGACGAGATAGAGGATGCGTTTGCCGGTGCCGACAAGCTGATAACATACGCGCCGAACGTCATGCCGGAGTTCGGAAGACTGGATCTTGACCCCGTCAACGCGCGGATACGCGAGCTGTTCATCTCGCGCATCGCGGACGCGAAAGGCGTCGCGCGCGCCGGAAGCGTTATCGCGGGTGTCGCAATGCCGACGCCCGCCGCCGTGCTCGAAGCCGCGAAGCTCATAGCGGACGGGGCGGGGGGCGAACCGGGGCTGGGGGAACTGCTGCTCGTGGACGTCGGCGGCGCGACGACGGACGTTTATTCTATAGCGCGCGGCGATCCCGGCGGCGGGGGAAAAAACGTGCATGTGGCAGGACTGCGGGAACCTTACGCCAAGCGCACCGTGGAGGGCGACCTGGGGCTGTACCACAACTTAGACACGCTCGCCGCGCTGACGGCGGAAACTCTGCCCGAAGCGGAGCGAGCGGATTTCGGTTCAGGTGTCAATCGTCTGCGAGAGGGGCTGTCCGTTCCGGAGGGGGACGATACAGCGGCGTACCAGCTTGCGCTCACGCGGGAGGCTGTGAGGACGGCTGTTTACAGGCACGCGGGGAGGATAGAGACGCGCCGCTCACCGGACGGGGATGTGTGGATTCAGCGCGGCAAGGATCTCGGCGGGGTGAAGCTCGTCATAGGCGCGGGCGGCCCGATAGCGTTCTCGCGCGACCCGCGTTTCGCGCTGGAAGGCGCGGCGGCGTCAGAAAGCGCGCCGGACGCGCTCGCGCCGCGCGGACCGGGATATATGCTCGATCGCGAGTATATACTTTTCGCCGTGGGGCTGATGGCGCAAAGCGAGCCCGCGAAGGCGCGCAGAATTGCGGGGAAGTATCTGAAAGCGTTGTAAAAGCCCGATATATTCCCCGAAAGCCCTCGGCGGAGAATATCTCACGGCTTATCCTCATAAATATGAACGAGCCTATTTTTATGAGGGGGACAGACGCGTGAACGAGCACAGCATATACGAGGATATCGCGGCGCGCACGGGCGGCGATATTTACATCGGGGTAGTCGGGCCCGTGCGGACGGGAAAATCCACATTTATAAAACGTTTTATGGAGACGCTCGTGCTGCCGGGCATCGAAAACGCGTACATACGCGAGCGGGCGCGCGACGAGCTCCCGCAGTCCGCGTCCGGGCGCACCGTCATGACGGCGGAGCCGAAATTCGTGCCGGAGGAGGCGGCGCGGCTGACGATTGACGGCGCGGCGGACGTTTCCGTGCGGCTCATAGACTGCGTGGGGTATATGGTGCCGGGCGCGGCGGGGCAGTATGAGGACGGGCGCGAGCGCATGGTGACAACGCCGTGGCTCGAACGGGAAGTGCCGCTCGCGGAAGCCGCCGAGATAGGCACGCGGCGGGTCATTGACGAGCACTCCACAATCGGCGTTGTCGTCACAACGGACGGCACTATCGGCGATATCCCGCGCGGGGACTTTGAGGAAGCAGAGACGCGCGTCATAAACGAGCTGCGCGCCATCGGCAAGCCATTCGTCGTCGTCATAAACAGCGCCAAGCCGGGCTCCGCCGAAACGGAAGCGCTGCGCGGGGAGCTGTCGGAGAAACATTCCGTGACGTGCATCGCGAAAAACGTGCAGAGGATGGACGCGCCGGATATAGCCGCGATACTGAAATCCGTGCTGTACGAATTCCCGATACGCGAGCTCGGCGTGTTCCTGCCCGCGTGGGTGGACGCGCTGCCGTCCGGGTATCCGATTAAAAGCGGACTGCTTGACGCCGCGCGCCGGGCGGCGCCGGGGCTTAAAACGATACGCGACTCCGACGCGGCGCTCCGGGATATGGCCGCCGACGAGAACGTCTCGAACGCCGCCATACGCGGCGCCGACCTCGGGCGCGGTACCGTGACGGCGGAACTCGACGTCCCGCGCGAGCTGTTTTACGGGACGCTCTCCGCGCAGTCGGGCTTTGACGTGCGCGACGACGGGGATCTGTTCTCCCTCCTGACGGAGCTGTCGGACGTCAAGCGCGAATACGACCGCATAGACGCCGCCCTGCGCGACGTGCGCGAGAGCGGTTATGGGATCGTCATGCCCTCGCGCGAGGAACTGCGCCTTGAGGAACCGGAGATCGTGCGGCAGGGCGGCAGATACGGGGTAAAGCTGAAAGCGTCCGCGCCGAGCATACATATGCTCATGGCGAACGTAGAAACGGAGGTGTCGCCCGCCGTCGGCGGCGAGCGCTCCAACGAGGACGTAATAAACTTCCTCTTGCAGGAATTCGAGGGGGACGTGAGCCGGATCTGGGAATCGAATATGTTCGGCAAGTCGCTGTACGACATAGCGGGGGAAGGGCTGAACGCGAAAATCAAGAAAATGCCGGAGGAAACGCGGACGAAACTGCGCGGCACGCTCCAGCGCATAATAAATGAAGGCTCCGGGGGGATCATCTGCATCATCCTGTGACATATGGCGTACCGCAGGGCGACCGAGGTCGGTCGCCCGTCGTTTTCTCTCGCGGAGCGACGTCAAGCGATATGGAGAACGCGGCTTAGTGCGATGGTATTATATGGCGGGCAATTAAACTCGCAATTTTCACTTGCAAACGAAGCGTCCCCGTGTTACAATACCCTCCGATTAGGAAAGGTATGATAACAGCTTATGGCGAACCGGGATACGTTTTCGGGCTATCATCCGATTGTGAATTTCGCATATTTCGCGCTTGTCATCGCGTTTTCGATGGTGTTTATGCACCCGTACTGCCTTGCGTCGTCGCTTGTCTGCGCGTTTTCGTACTCGGCGTACTTGAACGGCGGGAAGGCTCTGCGTTTCAGCCTCTTGTATATGCTCCCGATGCTGATTTTCGCGGCGCTCATCAACCCCGCGTTCAACCATGAGGGCGCGACGATTTTGACGTATCTGCCGAGCGGGAACCCGCTGACGCTCGAATCCATCGCGTACGGCGCGGCGTCGGCGGCGCTGCTCGTCACGGTGATCATGTGGTTTTCCTGCTTCAACGCCATCATAACGTCGGACAAGTTCATCTATCTGTTCGGGCGCGTCATACCCGCGCTGTCGCTCATTCTTTCGATGTCCCTGCGGTTTGTCCCGCGCTTCAAGGCGCAGCTCCGCGTGATTTCAAACGCGCAGAGGTGCGTCGGGCGCGACGTTTCGAGCGGGGGCATCCTGAAAAGGGCGAAGCGCGGCATAAAAATCCTGTCGATTATGGTGACATGGGCGCTTGAAAACGCCATCGAGACCGCCGACAGCATGAAAAGCCGCGGGTACGGGCTGCCGGGACGCACGGCATTTTCGATTTACCGCTTCGACAAGCGCGACGCGCGCGCCTTGACGTTCATTCTCGCTTGCGGCGCGGCGGTTGTCGCGGGCGGCGCTGTGGGGGCGTATTATTTCCGCTATTTCCCGACGGTCAAGGGGGCGGAGCTTTCCCCGGCGCGTCTTGCGATGCTGCTCGTTTACTTCGCGCTCGGCATCGCGCCGGTCATTTTGAATGTGAAAGAGGATCTCAAATGGAAAGCTATCGCGTCGAGGAGCTGACATTTACATATCCCCGGCGCGCGGAGCCGGCGCTGCGGGGCGTGTCGCTGACGATAGGCGGCGGCGAGTTCGTGACGCTCTGCGGACCATCCGGCTGCGGCAAGACGACGCTTTTGCGCCAGCTCAAGCCCTCCCTTTCGCCGCACGGGGAGAAAAGCGGCAGGATATTCTTTGAGGGCGCGGATCTGGGCTCTCTCGGACAGCGCGGGCAGAGCGAGAAAATCGGATTCGTGATGCAAAGCCCGGAGAACCAAATCGTGACGGACAAGGTGTGGCACGAGCTGGCGTTCGGACTGGAAAGCCTCGGACTCGACACCCCCGCTATACGGCGGCGCGTTGCTGAAATGGCGTCGTTTTTCGGGATTCAAGCGTGGTTTTATAAAAACGTGTCGGAGCTCTCCGGCGGGCAGAAGCAACTGTTAAACCTCGCGTCCGTTATGGCGCTCCAGCCGAGCGCGCTGATCCTCGACGAGCCGACGAGCCAGCTTGACCCCATAGCGGCGTCGGAATTTATCGCGACAATCGGGAAAATAAACCGCGAGCTGGGCGTGACCGTACTGCTCACGGAGCACAGGCTTGAGGAGGTGTTCCCGCTGTCCGACCGCGCCGTTGTGATGGACGGCGGGCGCGTAATAGCGGACGGCGCCCCGCGAGAGGCGGGGCTTGCCCTGCGGGAGCGCGGACATGGGATGTTCCTCGCCATGCCGACGGCAATGCGCGTATGGGCGGCGTGCGCCGGGGGTTCCGGCGACCCCGCGCGGACGGGCGCGTGGGGCGGCGCTTGCCCCGTCACGGTGCGCGACGGCGCGAAATGGCTGGAGCGGATGCCTCTCCCCGCGCCGGGCGGGGGAGGCGGCGAAGCTGCCCCCCGTGAAACCGGCGCGGAAAGAACCGCCGCCGCGCCGGCGGTACGTTTCGACGACGTCTGGTTCAAATACGAAAAAAACGCGCCGGACGTCGTAAAAGGGCTGTCCTGCGAGGCTTTCTGCGGGGAACTGTTCGCGATACTCGGGGGCAACGGCACGGGTAAGACGACGGCGCTTTCGCTCGCGGCGCGGCTGAACACGCCGTACAGGGGCAAAATTTTCATCGACGGACGAGAGGTTGACAAAATCCCGGATTTGTTCGACGGCCTGCTCGGCGTTCTGCCGCAGAACCCGCAGTCGATTTTCGTAAAGAAAACCGTCCGGGAGGATTTGCTCGAAATCCTCTCTGAAATGAAACTATCGAAGGATGAAAAGCAGCGGCGGCTCGCGCGGATGGCGTCGCTCTGCCGCCTTGACGGACTGCTCGACGAGCATCCCTACGATTTATCCGGCGGGGAGCAGCAACGCGCCGCGCTGGCGAAGGTACTGCTCCTGCAGCCGAAAATCCTGCTGCTCGACGAGCCGACGAAGGGCCTTGACGCGGAGTTTAAGCAGATTTTCGCCGGAATCCTGAAAAAACTGACGGCGGCGGGGGCGTGCGTCGTAATGGTCAGTCACGACGTGGAATTCTGCGCGGAGCACGCCGGGCGCTGCGCGCTGTTTTTTGACGGAAGCATAGTCTCCGAGGGAGCGCCGCGCGAATTTTTCAGCGGCAACAGCTTTTACACGTCGAGCGCGAACCGCATGGCAAGGCGCGTCCTGCCGGAGGCCGTCACGGCTCGTGACATCGTCGCGGCGCTCGGCGGAGAAACCGCCGCCGAACCCGTTTTTCCCGACGGCGACGCGGAGTATGAGCTTGCCGCGAAAGATGCCCCGGCGCCGAAAAAAGAGACCGCGCGGCTGACGGCGAAGCGCTTGATCGCCGCCGCAGCGTCCGCCGCGCTGTTTATAGCGGCGGGCATAGTCTCGGCGCTGAATTTCGACGGGCTGAAATCGTTCGTGTCGGGAGGGAACGAGGCGGAGCTCATAGCGTCAAATTCCTCGGACGCGCGCCTGTACGTCGGCATAATGCTCGCGTTCGCCGCCGGGATCATCGGTCTAACGCTCTCTTTGACGTACAAGCGCGACGAATATACGCCGCCGCCGCTTCAAAAACGGAAGCTCCCGAAGCGCACGGTCGCGGCGGCGGCGATGATACTGCTGCTGATCCCGTTTACGATTTATATCGGCGAGTTCTATCTGCGCGGTCTGAAATATTACTTCATCGCGCTGCTGATTATCATAGAAACGATGGTGCCGTTCGCCCTGGTTTTTGAATCGCGGAAGCCGCAGGCGCGGGAGCTTGTGGTGATAGCCGCGCTGTGCGCCATTGCCGTGGCGGGGCGGACCGCGTTTTTTATGCTGCCGCAGTTCAAGCCGATCATAGCTCTTGTCATCATCGCGGGCGTCGCGTTCGGCGGGGAGGCGGGGTTCCTCGTCGGCGCGATCTCGATGTTCGTGAGCAATTTCTTTTTAAGCCAGGGTCCGTTTGCGCCGTGGCAGATGTTCGCGGCGGGCGTGATCGGTTTCCTCGCGGGACTGCTGTTCCGCAAGGGACTCCTGCGCCGCGCCCCGGCGTCTCTCGCCGTGTTCGGCGCGTTCGCCTGCGTTGTCATATACGGCGGCATTATGAACCCTTCGATGGTGCTGATATACCAGGCGCCGGGCGTGAAAATAACAAAAGAAATGCTGCTTGCCGCGTACTTGCAGGGCATCCCGTTCGACCTCGTCCACGCGGCGGCGACGGTGACGTTTATGCTCGTCATTTCGCGGCCGATGCTCGAAAAACTCGACAGGATAAAAATCAAGTACGGGCTTGTGGAATAGGGGAGGGAAATCGCTATGATACGCGGGAGGTATACGGACATCGCGCGCCTGCGAGGGCGCGTAGAGGGGGACGTTTCGATCCGGGGGCACATACGCTCCAACCGCGCGGGCGCGCGCGTCGGCTTTATGGACATAAACGACGGGACGTGCTTTTCCGGCTGTCAGGTCGTGTATGAGACGGGCGCGGGGAGCGGGATGGTCGCGGCGGCGAAATATCCGACGGGCGCCGCCGTTGAGGCGGAGGGCGAGCTTGTTTTCACCCCGGAGGCGAGACAGCCGTTCGAGGTGCGCGCGCGCAAAATCGCGCTCATAGGGGACTGCGACGCGGATTACCCGATGCAGAAGAAACGGCACACGCCCGAATTCCTGCGCGAACTGCCGCATCTGCGCGTGCGCACGAATACTTTCTCCGCGCTTTTCCGTGTACGCGACGCGCTTTCGGCGGCGATCCACGGATACCTGCGCGGAGAGGGGTTCATCTATGTCGCGGCACCCATAATAACGGGCAACGACGCGGAGGGCGCGGGGGAGGCGTTCGGCATTGCCAGCGAGCTTTTTGACCGCCCCGCTAGCCTCACCGTTTCAGGGCAGCTGCATCTGGAACCGTTCGCGCTGGCATATGACAAGGCATATACGTTCGGGCCGGCATTCCGCGCGGAAAACTCGAATACGCCGACGCACGCCGCGGAGTTCTGGATGGTAGAGCCGGAAATGAGCTTCGCCGACCTTGAGGACGATATGATTGTTATGGAGGCGCTCGTGAAGCATTGCATCGGGGAGGTTCTGGAACGCTGTCCCGACGAAATGCGCTTTTTTGACGCGCTTGCGGCGGAGGATCCGCTCATCGCGCGGCTTGAAGCCGTCAAAAACTCCGCGTTTGGCAGAATGACGTACACAGAGGCGGTTTCGCTCCTTGAACGCTCCGGGGAGGATTTCAAGTACCCCGCGCGATGGGGGCTTGACCTGAAAACGGAGCACGAGCGGTATCTGTGCGAGCGCGTCGCCGGCGGGCCGCTGTTTTTGACCGATTATCCCAAGGAAATAAAGGCGTTTTATATGCGCCGGAACGACGACGGGCGCACCGTCGCCGCGTGCGATCTTCTTGTACCCGAAGTCGGGGAGCTGATAGGGGGAAGCCAGCGCGAAGAGCGCTATGACATGCTCATATCGCGTATGCGGGATATGGGCATACCGGAGGCGCCGCTTAAATGGTACGCGGATTTGCGGAGATTCGGAAGCGTGCCGCACGCCGGCTTCGGCCTCGGCGTCGAGCGGTTTTTGATGTACTTGACGGGCGTGGGGAATATACGCGACACGCTTCCTTACGCGAGAACGCCGGGGAGGCTCATATTCTGAGCGCGGCGCGGGCTTGGCGGCGGGGCCTACTTGATTTTAAAATCGAGATAAACGGCGTCCGTGTCGTCGCGCGTCACGCCGAGATAGCGTCTCGTGACGTCGAAATCCGAGTGGTTGTAAATCTCCATAATCACGGCGGGCGACACTCCGGACTTCCAAGCGTGATAGCCGAAGGTCTTTCGCAGGGAGTGGCAGGAAACACGCCCGATCCGCAACGCGTCCGAAGCCGCGCGCACGATGCGGTACGCCTGGACGCGGGAGATGGCGCGGCCGGCGCGGCGGCTTGCGAACACGGCGGCGCCCGCCAAAGGCGGGGTTTTGCGCGCGGCAAGCAGGGAAAGCGCGCCCCTGACCTTCTTGTGCAGGGCCACGTTCTTGGTTTTCCCGGTCTTGCTTTCGGACAGGCAGATGCTTTCAAGGACGCGCCGTTGCTCAAAGTCGTAGACGTCGTCCCACCTCAGCCTCAGAAGATCGCTGATTCGCAGCGCCGTATAGACGCCCATCACCACAAGCGCGTGGTTGCGAAGCTCCCCGCGCGCGAGGTAATAGCTCTCCATTGCCAGGACGGACTGCCGGTTTCTGATAGGTTCTGTTGCGGACATAATAAAATAAGCCCCCTTGTAATGAATACGGCGGAAACGATCTTGCCGTTTCCGCCGTATTCATTACAGGCTGCAGCATTGTAATTATAACCGCGCGCGACGCTTTGTCAAGGGCGGTTGACCCCGCGGCGGATTTCGACAAAATTCTTTACTTCCCCCAAAAAATGTGATATCATCATCCCCGGTTCATTACGCGCGGGGCGGCGCGCCCCGTGTATTCCGGGTCTTGTGTCACGGGGGAGGTCTTATCCATTTATGGACAAATATCAAGCTGTCACTCCGGCGCGCCGCTTTCGTAAGCGCGCCCTGTCCGCTCTGCTCGCGGCGGCGATGCTGCTCTCGTTCTCGCCCATATTCCCGCCGCCCATACGGGCGGCGGCGGACGTCGGCGCGGCGCCGACGATCATACGCCAGCCGTCTGACGGCACGTTCGCCAAGGGCGCCGTGCTGCGCCTGTACGTCACGGCGCTCTCCGCCACCGACAGCCCGCTGACGTACACGTGGAGCGCCAAAGGCCCGGGCGGAAGCGCCGTTGTCGCAATCCCCGCCGCCGACAACGGCAAAGCCGTCCTCACGACGACGGCGCCAAGCGCGGCGGGCGTGTACACGTATCAGGTCACGGTCGCGGAGAGCGACGCCGCCGAAGCCGTGAGCCGCGAGGCGATTATAGAGGTTGTGGACAAGGCCCTGCAGCCGCAGCTCATGAACGGCGACTTTGAAACCGACGCCACGACGAGCTTTCCGGGAACAAAGCTCAATAAGGGCATCCACAACTCAAACACGACCGCGGCTTATTGGGAAACCACCCATGAGGGCACGCCCGACGGGCGGACGGATAGCACCGGCAAGATGCTGGAGATAGGCAAAGGCTCCCATTATGTGATGAACGACACCACCCACACGAGCCGGGTGGCCGAGCTGTCCGCGTTCACGTCCTCGACGATCTACCAGGAGATCGCCACGGTTCCGGGCAAGATATACGAGTGGAGCATCGATCACGGCGCAAGGAACAACGGCGTCAACAAGGCCAACCCCGACGTGCTCGCCGTGGTCATCGGCCCCGCCGTCAACGCGCAGAGCGACTATGCGGACATGG
>JAITJC010000096.1 GCA_031279125.1 Oscillospiraceae bacterium | reverse complement strand
CTTACAAAATCGATGGGCCGCGGCGGGGGGCGGGGGGGGGGACGCCCCCGCCGCCGTCCGACCGTCAGCGCTTGAGGTTAATCAGTTCCTCAAGCAGCGTGTCCGTCGTCGTTATGATGCGGGAGTTCGCCTGGAAACCGCGCTGGGTGACTATCATATCCGTGAACTCCGCCGACAGATCGACGTTCGACATTTCCACGCCGCCCGCCTCCACGCTGCCCGCCGCGCCCGTGCGCGCGACATTGTATGTGACGGCACCGGAGTTCGGCGTCACGTCATATGTGCTGCTGCCGAGCTTTTCAAGCCCGGACGGGTTGACGAACGTCCCTATGGCGAGCGTCGCGATTTGAACCTTGTTGTCGCTGTGATCAAGCCCCCAGACGGCGCCGTTGGAATCTATGGATATGCCGCGGAAGTTCGACAGGTTGAGATTGGTGACAGCATAGCTGATCACGCCTGTCGGCGCTGTGTTCAAAGATGTAGTGCCGCCGGTAGACCCGAGCGTACAAACCTGTACGCCCTGCACGTACGAGCCGTCGCTCGTCACAAGGTTCCCGGCGTTGTCGAGATAGAAATTTCCCGCCCTTGTGTAAAGCTCGTTCGCGCCGGATTTTATCACGAAAAACCCGTCGCCCTGTATGGCGAGGTCGAGGGGGTTGTCCGTGCGCTGGAACGCGGACTGCGTGTGCAGAACGTCAATGGCCGCGGTTTTGACGCCAAGCCCTATCTGCATGGGGTTCGTGCCGCCGTATTGCGCCCCCGGCGCGCCCGCGGAGCGCGAGGTCTGGCTGAACACGTCCTGGAACACGGCGCGGGAGGATTTGTAGCCGACGGTGTTGACGTTCGCGATGTTGTTCGCGATCACGTCCATGCGCGTCTGGTGGTTGCGGAGTCCGGATACTCCGGAGTAAAGTGAACGCATCATATTGTCAAGTGCCCTCCTTTTTTATATTATAGCTGTTCTATGTGACATTTGCAAGCAAATGTATGGCGCGAGGTAAGGTTTCACTTGCGGAAAGTCCGCCGGACCCCGCCGTATAATTCATCTATTGCCGAATGTCCGTAATGTTCGCGATTATTATTTTCTGAACGTCGGAAAGCGGCTCGCCCGTTTCGGGGTCCGCGCCCCCGCGCTCAACCGAGGCCGTCAGGACGCCGTCCTCCACCGCCACGCCGACGACCACGCCCGTCACCGTTTCTTTGTACGCCTCCGCGCCCTCATCCTCCGGCGTGACGGAGCGCTCCGCTGTGATCGTGCGCCCTATGAGCGCGGAGGCGGAGAGCAGCGGGTTCTCTTGCTTGAACAGCTCGTTGTCGTACACCTGCGTGACGGCGGACGTTTTCACGAGTACGCCGTTTATCTCGGCGTAAGTCTCGCCGCTGTACTTCACGATGCGATCCACAAGCCCCGTCACAACGCTCGCCTGACCTTCCTCGTCGTAATACTCCGCGAGGACGTATTTCCCCGCGAGGGAGTAATACTGGAAGTCCGCCATTGAGGAACTCATATTCGTCAGTTGCTCAAGGGATGAAAACTGCGCGAGCTGCGCGACGAAGTCCGAGTCCTTCGTCGGCTCCAGGGGGTCTTGATATTGAAGCTGCGCGGAGAGCAGGTACAGGAAATCGCTTTTGCCGAGTTCTTTTTTCACGTTGCGCTGCTCGGCTATGTAGTCCTCATACAGGCGCAGGCCCGTATTTTTCACGCCGTCGGAAACGGCGCTTGTCGCGTCCGCCATCGGTCTTGTCTCCTTAAAAACAGTTGCGCGCCGTCACGCGCTGTATTCGACGCGCTCATAATAAGCGCCGTCGTCCTCTCCGCCGTACCAGTCGAAGCCGCCGTAGCCGGCGTCGCGCGCGTCCGCGCCAAGGATGCGCGGCGGATATGTCCCGGCTGGGGCGTCCGCGCCAATGGTTCGCGCTTCCGCTATGCTCGCGGATGGTTCCGCGCTCGCGCGCGGGGCGGGGCTTCGCCCGGAAGCGCCGCTCTGTCCGCCGGAGTACGCTTCCCCGGCGGAGGCGTACGCGGAGAGCTCCGCGCCGCCGGAACTCATCTCCGAAAGCTCGACGGAGCTTACGCGGATGCCGCGCTCACCCATGCGCTCTATTATGCCCGCGATTTCCCCGTTTATCGCGGAGCGCACATCGGGATCGTCGGCAAGGATTTTCACCGCCACGCCGCCCGCGCCGGACACGAGCGTCATCGTGACGCGCCCGAGGAATTCGGGCTTAAGTTCGAGGGACATGCTCTTTTGCCCGTCCGAAACCATGAGTTCCAGCCTTTCGACCATCGCGGGTATCAGTTCTCCGCGAGTGACGGGCGCGTCCGGCACCGCCTCTGAGACCGCGCGCAGGGCGCCGTCAGAGATTATGCGCTCCGGCGCGAGTTCCGGCGCGCGCGTTTCCGGCGCGGCGCCGTCCTCGCCCCCGCCGTCCGATTCCGGAGCCTCGCCTTCGCCGGAGGCCGGTTTCTTTTCCGCGGGATCGATTTCGCGGACGCCCGGTATCGGCGCGTCCGGCACCGCCTTCGCGCGGGTCTCCTCCGCGGGCGTTTTCGCGGTGTCCGCGGAGGGGTTCCCCGCGTTGATTTCCCGAACGCGCGCGGGCGCTTCGCCGAGGGCGGTTTTGACGTTTACATTCTCCGGGGGGCACGGGTCCGTCTCTCCGAGAGGCACCTGTCGCGCTACTGTTTCGGGGAGGGTATCCGCCGCGGGATTTTCCGGCATCCGTGCCGTATCGAGGGGGGCAACCGGGAGGGCTTCCGCCTTCTCCGCTTGTCCCAGGAGCGACCAATCTGTGGTCTGTCCCCCGAGAATGGAAACGTCGTTTTGTTCCGCGGCTTCCGCGTCCGGCTCGCAGGACTCCGGAGAGGGCGGCGGCGCGGCGAACACCGCCGCGAGGGCGGCGGGCACGTCCGGGCTTTGGGGCTCCTCGCGCTCTGTCTCCGGCGCGTCCGCGCGGGCTTCCGGCGCGGGCTCGCGCGCGCCTCGCGGCGGGTCCGGAGCTTTGGCGCTCTCGGACGCTTCGCGCATGGCGCGGGCGAACGCCGTGACGCTGTCCGCACGGATCTCGCGGGGCGCGTTCCCCGCCGCGCTTTGGGTCGGAACAAAATCCGCTGTGAATATTAAATTGATTGTCTGCATCTTCTCACCTCCTTTCAGCGCCGTCCGTCATTTGGACAGCAGTGTTTCCGTAATCTCCGCAGCGAGTTCCGGCGCCATTGCGGACAGAACCGCGGCGGCTGTTTTTCCGCTCATGTAATAGAGTATCGCGGCGCTTCTGTCCGCCGTATAGAGCATGGAGAGGATTTCGGCGGCGCTTTCCGGGTCCATCGCCTGATACACTGCGGCGAGGGCTTTCATATCCTCTATGTCCTGCGGGGACATCGGCTGTCTGTAAAGCGGCGTCCGCGCGTCCTCGGCGGCGTCAAGCTCCCGCTCGCGGGAGGCGAGGTCTTCGCGCTCCGCTTCGAGCCTCGCCTGCTCGATCTCCACCCTCGCCTCTCGGGAATTGAGCGAGGTTTCGCGCTCGTCAAGCTCCGCCGCGCGCGTTTCCAGCCCCGTAAACTCCGGGTCAAGCCCGGCCATGGCGCGAAGCAGCTTCCCCCGCAGTCCGAATATGTCGGTCGCCGCGACGAGGACGGCGAACGCTATGACAAGCGCCGCGGCAGATCCCGCGATGATTATCGCCGCGGACACGCGGCGCGGCTTCCCGTCCTTCCGCTTCCGGGCGGACGGCTTTTTTTCGGAGGCTTCCGCCTTGCCCGTCCCGGGCGCGGGCAGATCTATCGCGCCCCCGCGCGGCGCCGAGATCTTCGGGGGCGACAGCCCCTCCGCCGTTTCTGCCTTTGCTGCCATTGCGATTCTCCCAATCAGGTTGTTGAAGTACGCCCGCCGCTACGGGCTGCCCGGCGCCGCGACTCCGAAAGCCACGCGCTCGCCGATCGCGAGAGCTTCCTCCGCCGCCGCCTCGCTTCTCCACTCCGCCAGCTCGCGATCCCGGAGCTTCGCGTAAGCCTTCAGCTCGTTTTTCGTGCGTATGAGCGCGGCTTCGCGTTCGGCGACCTCACGTTCCGCGCGGGCTATACGCGGCGCGAGCGCCGCGTATAGTTCCCGTATACGCCCGAAATATCTGTCATACGCGAGAAGCTCCTCCGCCGTAAGGCCGTCTGAAAGCCCGCCTTCCCGTTCCTCCCGGGCCGCGGAGAGCGCGCGCGTAAACGAGTCTCGCCGGGCGTCAAGCTCGCGCAAGGACTCGCGCGCTCGGCGCAGTTCCCCCATTTGAAGCTTTTCCACGGTTCTTTTGTATTTATCGACGGATTGAAGGCTGAACTTAAATTTTTTCATTTCGATCCCGCCCCTGTCAGCTTTCCGCGATGGCGCGCAGACGGTCAAGCGTCGCCCCGAACGCGGCTTCCTCCCCCGCGCCCTGCCGCAGGAATTCCGTTATCCTCGGTCTCAGGCGCACGGCGCGGTCGATGTCGGCGTTCACGCCCTCGCGGTACGCGCCGATGTTGATAAGGTCCTCCGCCTCGTCGTAAACGGATATGACGCGGCGGAGCTCCTGCGCAAACTCCAGATGCTCCGGCGTCACGACTTCCGGCATGACGCGCGAAACGCTCGCGAGCACGTCCACCGGCGGATAGCGCGTGTTCGCGATCTGCCGCGATAGGACGATATGCCCGTCGAGAATGCCGCGCGCCGTGTCCGAAATGGGTTCGTTCATATCGTCGCCCTCCACGAGCACCGTGTAAATGCCCGTGACGGAGCCGCGCTCCGATGTGCCCGCGCGTTCGAGCAGGCGCGGCATGAGCGTATATACGGAGGGCGGGTACCCGCGCGATACGGGCGGTTCCCCCATCGCCATGCCTATCTCCCGCTGCGCCATGGCGAAGCGCGTCAGGGAGTCCATCATCAGCAGCACGTTCTTGCCCCTGTCGCGGAAATACTCCGCCATCGCCGAGCCCGTGAGCGCGGATTTGAGCCGCAGGAGCGCCGGCTGGTCGCTCGTCGCGACGATGAGCGCGGATTTGGAAAGCCCCTCGCCGAGGTCGCGCTCGATGAAATCCAGCACCTCGCGCCCGCGCTCGCCTATCAGGACTATGACGTTGACGTCGGCCTCCGCGCGGCGGGCCATCATGCCGAGAAGCGTCGATTTCCCGACCCCGGAGCCCGCGAATATGCCGAGCCGCTGTCCGACCCCCGCCGTCAGCAGACCGTCTATCGCGCGCACGCCGAGCGGCATCGCCCGGTGTATCCGCTCGCGCCGGAGCGGGTTTCGCGGCTCGGAGTCCGCCGGGTACCAGGCGGAGGGCTCCGGCGCGGGCTTGTCGTCCATCGGGTGGCCGAGGGAATCGAGAACCCTGCCCAAAAACGCCTCCCCGACGGGTATCGTCAGCGTGCGTCCCGTGTATTCCACGGCGCACCCGTTGCCCGCCCCGCCGAGCGAGCCGTACGGCATGAGCTGCGCGAGGCCGTCCTTGAAGCCCACTATTTCGGCGTCCACCGTCCTGCCGCCCCCCGGCAGATGTATGGAAGCCAGGTCGCCGATGCGCGCGGGCGGTGCCGTCGCCTCCACGGCGAGGCCGACGATTTTAACGACACGCCCCGTATAGCGGCGCGTGTCGAGTGACGCGATTTTGCTTTTCGCGGCGACCGGGTCAAGCATCGTCGCCGTCCTCCTCCATCACTCGCAGCGCCGAGTCTATGGCGTCGAGCTGTGTTTCCGCGCCCGCGTCCGCGCGCATGATCCTGTCCTCCCGCCCGAAGTCTATGAGAAGCCCGTGCTCCGACAGCGTGATGTCCGGGATCACGGTGGCTTTTACCTCCGCCCCGTCCACGGTCAAAGACGCGGTGCCGCCCGGGAAAAGGCGCTCCGCCGCGCGGGGGTCAAGCCGCACCGTAAGCCTTTCCCCGGCGCCGACGCCCGATACGGCCTCGTTTATCATGGAGATGAAATTCTTGTCCGCGCGCAGGGCGTTCCCGACCACACGGCGCGCTATGGTCATCGAAAGCTCCCGCACGCTCCCGGCAAGCTCCCGGCGAGCCTCTGCGAGCTCGCGGTTCACGGAGGAAAAAAGAGCGCCGATGTTCTCACGGTTTTCGCCGTCGAGCTCCGCCCGGCGCGTTTTGAGCGCCGCCTTCCCCTCGCGCTCCGCCTTTTCCGTTCCGTCGGCGTAACCCGCGTTGAACCCCCGCTCGGAAGCCTCTTTCCGGGCGCTTTCCGCATTGCGCGACGCCTCTTCGAGAATGTCCGCCGCCCGGCTCCGCGCGGCGGAGAGAATTTCCTCGGCTTCCTCGCGAGCCGCGCGAAGGCTCTCTTCCGCCGCCGCGCGGAGATCCCCCGCTTCGTTCTCGCCGCCGGCGCCGTCCCCCGGCCCCGGCGAAGCGCCGCGTTCCGGCGCGGGCTCATCCTCAAACGGCGGAAGCGTGAGGGGGACGGCTCGGGCGTCGTCCCGGCTGAGCTTAAACAATCATCGCCTCCCCCTCTCCGCGCAAAATGACTATCTCGCCCGCCTCGTCAAGGCGCCGCACGACGCTGACTATGCGCTGCTGCGCGGACTCCACGTCGCGCACGCTGACGGGACCCATGACCTCCATGTCGTCTTCGATCATCTCTTTCATACGCGCGGAGACATTGCCGAAAATGAGCTTCTTGACGTCGTCCGTCGCCATTTTGAGCGCGATCGCGAGGTCTGCGTTGTTGACGTCTTTGAGCACGCGCTGTACGGCGCTGTTCGTGAGGTGGGCGATGTCCTCGAATACGAACAGCTTCGAGCGTATTTCCTCCGCGAGCGGGGCGTCCTCCCTTTCGAGGATTTCGAGGATGTTTTTTTCTGAACTGCGGTCGAGCTCGTTGAATATGCCGACGATGGAGTCTATGCCGCCCTGGCTCACCCTGTCGGAGAAGCCCATGGACACGATGATGTTTTCGAGTATCGCTTCCGCTTCCTTGATGTATTCCGGGGACGCCGCGCCCATGTTCGCTATGCGGCGGATGATGTCCGCCTGCTTATCCGGCGGGAGCTGCGAGACGACCTCGGACGCCTGTTTGGGGTCGGCGTAGCTGAGGACAAGCGCTATCGTCTGCGGGTGCTCGTTGTGGATGATGTTCAAAAGCTGGGCGGCGTCGATGCTGTTGATGAAGCCGAACGGGCGGACGTGAAGTGAGCGGCTGAGCTTCGCGAGCATCTCCTCCGCCTTCTCCGGGCCGACGGAGGCTTGCAGGAGCTCGCGCGCGTAGTCTATGCCGCCTTCCTGGACGAATTGCTCGGCGAGGCACATCTGGCGGAATTCCTCAATCACGCGCTCGCGCTGCTCGGGAGGCACGCGGCGGAGCGTCGCGATATTCAGCGTCAGGTCGCTCAGCTCGTCCTCGTTAAGATGCCGAAAAAGCTCCGCCGAGTAAGTTTTTCCGAGCGAGACGAGAAGCACGGCCGCCTTCTCCCTGTTCGTCAGCTCGTAATCGTATTCGTATTCGGGCATACCGTCAATCCTCCGTAAGCCAATTGCGAAGCACCCGCGCCACCGCCTTGGGGTCTTTGTCTATCATGCGTTCGAGATGCGCCGCCGCGCTCAGGCGCTCGTCCCTCGCCGGCGCCGCGTCGTCGCCCGGCGCGACATCCTCCAGCTCAGAGGCGGTGACACCCGTGTACGCGCCCGGCGACGGGGCGGACCCCGGCACATAGGACACGCCGTCCATACCGTCATAGCCGTCGAAATCGATGTTCTCATAGCCCGGCGGCGGTTTCGGCCCGTCCGCGGGGAGTCTCTCCGCCGCCCCCTTGACCTTCTTCGCCATGCCGCGCGCCGCGGAGAGCAGGAGCCCGAGCGCCAGAAGCGCGGTGAGGCATATGGCGAGCGTTTGAAGGAGCTCGCGCATCTTCAGTCCGCGCGCCAGCTCCGCTTGCCGGCTCAGCTCCTCGGAGAGCTTGTCGCCGAGTTCCTTGATGGGCAGACGCTGGACGGATACGCTGTCCTCCCCCACGCCGACGGCCTTCGCGACGAGGTCGCGCACCTCCGTGGTGTAGTCCTCTTCGACGACGGAGGAATCCACGAGTACGCCGACGGACAGGCGCTCTATCACGCCGCGCGCTTTTTCGAGCTGCGTCGTCGTCTCGTTCAGCTCGTAATTTATCGTTTCGAGCAGTTTGGCGTAGTTCTCGCCTTCCCCGAGCTCAAGATAGGGGTATTCGTCCGTGCCGTCTATATCCTCCGTCGAGCCCATGCCGTTGGAGTCCGTGCCGGGGACGCCGCCCGCCGCTTCCCCGTCGCGCGTGCGCTCGTACATGCGCTCCATGCTGCGCACAAGCCCTTCCGTCTCCCCCGGCACCGGCGGCGCGAACTCTGTCGTCGTCGAGCTTTCGCGGTCGAAGCCGAGCGTTACGGACACCGCCGCCTTCACGCGCCCCGCGCCGAACACGGGTGCCAGAAGATTTATGACGGAGGTTTCGAGCTGCTGCTTGACCTGCGTTTCGAGCATGATCTGGGCGGCGACGGCGGAGGCATCGTCCGTCTCCGTCCCCAGCTCAATCGGCACGGCGGAATAGAGGTTCATCGCGGAATCGACGATGCGGACATTTTCGGGCAGCAGACCGGGCGCGGCGGCGGCCACCAGTTCCCCGATAGCCACGGCCTCCGAGGGCGAGAGCGACGCCCCGTTTTTGATTTCGAGCTGAACCGACGCCGTGGCGTCCCGCGCGTCGCGGGAGAACACGAAAGAGGATTCCTCCGGCATCGATATAAGCACGATGGCGTTATCTATTTTGTCGAGGCGCAGCAAGGCGCGCCGAATGTTGTCCTGGTACTGGAGCGCCAGATACGCCTGGCGCTCTATATCTGTCACCCCGAATCCGGAGGCGCTTTGCAGGATAGAGAAATCCAGCTCGCCGGAATCGTAAACGCCCTCCGAGGAGAGCGTCATAAGCAGCTCCGACACCTGTTCCTCCGGGACCAGTATCGTCCCGGTGCCCTCCGTTCTGTAGGGCACGCCGCGCTCCGAGAGTGCGGATATGATTGTTCCCGCCTCCGCCGGAGCCAGGTTGTAGTAAAGCACCTTATAGTTTACGCGACCCAGAAGCGCCGCGGAGACGATCGCGATGGCGACTACAACGCCGGCGAGAATTCCAAATCGGATCCTCGCCGAGCGATCCATGCCCTTGAAAAAATCCTTAATCTGACTCCACGCCTTAGCGAAAAGCACCCCCAACGCAGCATAACCCCCCAAGCCGACAACGGAAAAACTTTTTTCAACCGTGTTTTATGTATAATAACACATACTGCGCTGAATTTCAACACAATCCGCAAAAAACATTTTCGCGCCCCTGTACGGTCGGCAACGCATATGATATTGT
Source organism: Oscillospiraceae bacterium (assembly GCA_031279125.1). Classification (GTDB taxonomy): domain Bacteria; phylum Bacillota; class Clostridia; order Oscillospirales; family Oscillospiraceae; genus JAIRRO01. Next base: position 330 of record JAITJC010000096.1, on the reverse strand, counting down.
CTTTCATATCAACCTTTACAGCCGGTAACGCATATGATATCGTTACGGGGGGGGGCGCGGCGCTTCGCGTATCGTAATCGTACGCCGCCGCCGCCGGATCATTACAAACGCTCCCCCGGCGTTCTCGGAGGTGAGTCCCGTGGAGAAAAATAACGAGCGCTTGGCGATGCGCGTATCGCGCGGCAGTATTATCGGCAACGCGGCGCTTTCGGCCTTCAAGCTGTTTGCGGGCGCGGCGGCGCACTCGACGGCGATGGTTTCAGACGCGGCGCACAGCCTGTCTGACGTATTGAGCACCGTGATCGCAATGATCGGCGTGAGGCAGGCCGG
>JAITJC010000091.1 GCA_031279125.1 Oscillospiraceae bacterium | reverse complement strand
AAAACCCTGCAAGCGCCGCGAAATTCCGAGACGGACATTTTTTTGCGGTCGAGCTTGTTCTTCTTGATTATCGCGGACTCTATGGGCATACCGTGGTTATCCCAGCCGGGGACGTACGGTGAGCGGAAGCCCGACATATTCTTGTACCGCACGATGATATCTTTCAGAATTTTGTTCATCGCCGTGCCGATGTGGATGTCGCCGTTGGAAAACGGCGGGCCGTCATGGAGTATGAACGGCGGTTTATTCGCGTTTTTCTCCATCAGCCCGCCGTAAATATCCTTCTCTATAAAGGAGGCGAGCATACCCGGCTCGCGCCCGGGCAGACCGGCCCGCATTGGGAAGCCGGTCTTGGGCAGGCATATCGTCTCGTTGTAATCTCCGGACAAATCGTATCACTCAATTCATTTTCCGAAATGCTCGCCAAGGCCGCCGAAATCGAATTTCGGACGCGGCGAGGTGGGTTCGTCGTCGTCATACCCGCTCGCGGGTTCGGGCGTCTCGCCTCCGACCAGTTTTTCGACGTTGCCGTCGATCTCCCTCACCACACTCTCCACACGGTCCTCGCGCGTCGGCGCGACCGCGGGCGCCGGCGTTTTGTGCACCTGCTCCAGACGCGTGAGAAACTCCAGATGCGAACGTATGAGTTCGCGCGATGAGTTCACAAACTGTTCCGTCTGCGCGGCGGCCGTCCTCAGGCGCTCCTCCTCGTCGTCCATACGCGACCTCAGACGGCTCATCTTGTCCTCGGACTCCAGTTCGGCGCGCCTGATTATGTCGGCGCTTGTCCTGTTGGCCTCGGCGATTATATCGTCGCCCATCTTTTGCGCCGTGAGGAGCGCCATGCGCATGGAGTCCTCCGTGGACCTGTACTCCTCCACCTTTTCGACAAGCACTTTTATCTTGCTCTTGAGTATCGCGTTCTCCTTGCATAGCGCGGAATAATCCTCCGTCAGAGACTCCAGAAAACCGTCGACGCCCGCCATCACGTACCCGCCGAAAACAGCCTTGGCAAACTCTTTTTCGGTAATCTCCTGCGGTGTCAGCACTACTCCTCAATCCTTTCCCACATTGACAGCTACCCCTTTTGGATCTGCGAATTTTCTAAAAATACAGGCCGTTATTTTCCAGCTCGTCTATCAAGTCGCCCAGAATATCGACGTTGTACGGTGTGATTATGTACGTGTTAACGGCGACTTTTTTTATCTTTCCCTCCTGCGCGTACGCGACGCCGCTGAGGAAATCTATCAACCTTCGGGCTATATCCTTGTGCGTCTGCTCAAGGTTGAGCACGACGGTGCGCCGCTCGCGCAGGTGATCGGCAATCTCCGCGGCGTTTTCAAACCGCTCCGGCTTCACAAGCACGACCTGCAGCTGCGCCGTGGCGTGGATGTTCACGACCTTGTTCCCGCCGCGCCGCTCGTCGAAGCTCCCGTAGGCGCCGCGCGAGCGCGCGGAACCCCCCGGCTGCGCGACAGGTTCCGCCGCAGCGCGCGCCGGCTTGAAATCCTCTATTTCGTCGTCTTCATCATACGGTCTCGTCAGTTTCTTTATTTCACTTAATAAACCCATTAAACGGCTCCCCCCAAAGAAAATCACAAATCCTGCGGACGGCGCGGAAGTCTGAAGACGCCGGCTCGTCGGTTCCTACGCCCGCCCGCCAAAAATCGCGGTTCCCACCCGCACCATATTCGAACCGGAGTGTATCGCGTCGATAAAACTCGAACTCATGCCCATCGACAAAAGCCGCATATCGACATTATCGTATTTTTTTCCCCTCATGTCAACAAAAAGCCTGTACATTTCATCAAAAAAATATCGACTCGAGCCATTTGGGGCAAAAACCGGCGGTATCGCCATAAGTCCCAGCACTCTCAGTCCGGACTCGGCGGCGGCAAATTCCAGCAGCGGATCGAGCTCGCCGGGCAAAACGCCCGATTTGGAACTCTCCCCGCCTATGTTCACCTCGAGCAGGACATCCTGCCGTATGCCGAGCAACCGGGCGCGCCGCGATACGGATTCCAAAAGCCGCAGCGAGTCCACGGATTCGATGAGCGAACACCGCCCGACGACGGCGCCGACCTTATTTGTCTGCAAGTGGCCGATAAAATGCACCGGCGCGCCTTCATACGCGCCCTGTGAACTTTTTTCTGCCAATTCCTGCGCGCGGTTCTCTCCCACGGCGTCCACGCCGGCAAGTACGGCCTCGCGCACACTCTCCGCCGCGTTTTGCTTCGCGGCCGCGACGAGCGTTATATCTTTCGGACCGCGCCCCGACTTCGCCGCGGCCTCGGCTATTTCGGCGCGCACCCTCTTCACATTGTCCGCTATGATCATCTGCGTATCACCTTGCCGTCGTACAGTCCGTTCCCCTTGACTATTATCTCCGCCCCCCTGCGCAGCGAACCGCCTTCCCGCGCGTTGTCGCGGACGATATATACATCGTCCGACTCTCCCAGTATCTCCGCGTATTCCAAATGCGCCCGTCCGCCGGAGTAGACGTACACATACGTACGTCCGTCGTCTCCAAGATGCAGCGCCTGCTTGGGGACGCGCAAACCCGTTACGGAATCCAGCGCCACGTCGGCCTCGCTGTATCTCAGTGAGGCGATCTTATCCATACCGCTTCTGCACGAGAATACGACTACGCAACCGCCGCCCTCCGGCGGATATACCGCGTCCACACGCATACGAAAAGTCATCCTGCGCGCGCCCGTAAAGCCGACGTCCGCCTCACGGCCCGCTTCGAGGTCAGCCGCGGCGCTCTCCTCGATCGTGGCGGCGTAATACCATGTAATCCCCGTGATGAGTTTGCCCGCGACGCCGTCTGACTGCGGCGCCGCGTACGCGAACATATCCGACAGCGCGCCCGGAGTCAACACGAGTTCGAGCGCGTCGGGCGCGACGCGCTCGAACCCGTCCACCGCCGATGAGAACACGCCGCTGACTGGCGCGTAGACACGCGATACGCCCGTCTGCGACGCTTCAAGCGCCGCCAGCCTGTCACGCAGCTCCACCAGCGATGTCTCGGGGTCGCCCGCCAACGTGAACACGACGCTCCCGACCCTCAGGCACAACTGCTCAAGCTCCCCAAAGCCGCGCCGCTGCACCGCGAGCGAGAGCGCGAACGCCGCGTCAAATGCCGGCGACGAAGCCCCGGACGCGGCGGGCAGGTTTCGGTTTTCCTCAAGCTGGGCGATCCGTAGGCGCAGCGCGCGCGCCTCGTCCGCCTGTGCCAGCGCCTGCGCGCCGCTGTATCCATTCGCAATCAGCGCGCCCGCGGCGACCTTCTCACCCTCGCTCACGGCCGGCGTCATCTCACCCGCGCCGCCCTGCACAACGCGCTCACTCCTGACGACATACCCCTGCGCCCGCGCGGACGACGAGTACTCGCCGGATTCCGCCGACACGGTCCGGAACGGGTTTTTCAGAGCGCTGTATGCGTACAGCCCTATGTGGCTGACGACCGCAATGAAGAGGGCCGCCGATACAAGCTTGATAAAAAGATCGCCGCGTCTCATATCCGGCTGCGCCTGCGACCGCGCGTCCTAAATGCTCAGGTCCACGGCGTACGCGTCCCGCTGCAATTCAGGCTCTGGGTTGATGTCTATCGGGTGTATTGGGATAATCGTAGAGATAGCGTGCTTGTATATGAGTTGCTGCTTGCCCTCCGAGTCAAGTACTACTGTGAAGCTGTCAAATCCTGTGATCGTACCCCGCAGTTGAAAGCCGTTCACCAGAAAAACCGTGAGCATCAGCTTTCCGCTTCTCGCCTGATTGAGAAAATGTTCCTGTAAATTCTGAATGCCTGCCATTATGTATCATCCTTTCTGTATCCTTTTCCGTAATACCCGGTCCAAAGGCGGCGGCGCGCGGCACACTGCCCGGCGAAATACGGCGGGACCGTAAGGCGTCTCTGTGCGGCGCCGCCCTGTTGCCGGAAGCCTGTCCATCGGCCGAAATGACGCCGCGCGGCGCGGCGCGCTGAGCTTCGGAACGCTCCTGGAGAGCGCCCCGTCGCCCGCGCCGCGACGACTCGTTGCCCGAACACGACCGGCTTCACCGAACGGTCACATTATAATGGGCCTGTCCGGACATATGCTGTCGAAACCGGGCGTCGGGCTCGCACCGCGACATATACGCCGATTATACAGCATTCCCGACGAAAGGGCAATAGGAATTTTTCTTGAGAATTTCGTTTGTACCGGTTTTCGCTCTCCCGTCCTTTTCGCCTACGGCGAAAAGAATTTTTGCACAGGAGTGCGTCTCGTCCTCACGGACTGCGCTAAGCAAGTTTCCGGCTAAAGCCGGGAACTTGCTCGCTC
>JAITJC010000045.1 GCA_031279125.1 Oscillospiraceae bacterium | reverse complement strand
AACATGCCGCGCGGACGCCGTCAGACTCGAACAGAACGGCGTTGACGCCATCCTCATAGGCGAGGCGCTGATGCGCGCGCCCGACCGCCGCGCGGCGCTGCGCGAGCTGCGGGGCGTGTCTGACCGCGTGGTGTTTATGGACGGGGGCGTCATAGCGGAGCAGGGGAGCCCCGGCGATATGTTCACGAATCCGAAAAGCCCAAGGCTCCGTGAGTTTCTGACGCGCTTTCTGGGGTGAGCGGCAAAGGCGCGGGCGCGCGGGAAATTAACATTATATTTTCATTTCGTTCATTTATTATTTCAATTTACGGGGTATAATTGCCGTCGCAGTAAGAAAATAGCTGCCGGGGGACGGACGGCTGTTTTTAAAAAAATTTTTCGGAGGAACGGCAATATGGAACAAGAAACAGCGGCGGCGGAGGTTCGCCGGGCGGCACCGGAAAAGCCGAAAAGACGGCGCGGCATCAAGAAATGGATAGTCCTCGCCGTCGTCGCCGCAGTTCTGGCGGCGGCAGTTATAGCGGCGGGACAGCTGCTCCGGCGTTTCGGCGGGGCGGTACAGGCTTACGCGTCCGAATACGTGACGGACACGGTGGGGAGGCGCGATATATCTTCGTCGCTTTCGGGGAGCGGCACGCTCCAGCCGGCGGACTCGTATTCCGTCACAACGCTCATAGAAGGGGAAATCCTCACGGCTGATTTCGAGGAGGGCAGTACTGTGGAGAAAGACACGGTGCTGTACGAAATCGACAGCTCGAACACGTCAAGCGGGTTGGAGCGCGCGGAGCTGACGCTCGCCTCGGCGAGAAACTCGTACGAGCGCCAGCTTGAAAACCGCGAGAAGCTGGAGATAAAAGCCCCCGTGAGCGGCTACATAACGAGCCTTGACGTTGAGACCGGGGACAGCGTGACGGCGGGACAGACCGTTATCAGCATCGTGGACAGCAGATTCATGACGGTGGAGCTGCCGTTCCTCGCGGACGACGCCGCGGGCTTCCGCGCAGGGCAGGAAGCCGTAGTCACGCTCGACGGGTCGTTTGAGGAACTTGCGGGGCGAGTGACGAAGATAGGGGCGTCCGACGTCGTCCTGACGGGGAACGTCGTCGCGCGCTACGTCACCGTCGAAGCGGAAAACCCCGGCGCGCTCTCGCCGTCCCAGACGGCGACGGCGAGCGTGGGCGGCGCGCAGTGCTCCGGACCGGGCGCGTTTAAGTACAAAAACGAAAAAACGGTGACGGCGGAGCTCTCCGGGGACGTCGCCGCGATAGCCGTGCGCGAGGGCGAGTACGTCGAAAAAGACCGTCCGCTCATAACGCTTACGAGCAGTTCTCTGAACGATTCCATAGACAACGCGTACAGGCAGCTGCGCGACGCGGAAATCGCGATGGAGAACCAGACCGACCAGCTCGACAACTACACCATCAAGTCTCCCATCAAGGGCACGGTCATATCCAAGGACTACAAGCAGGGCGACACGCTGAGCGCGGGCAAGGTGCTCTGCACGATTTATGACCTCAGCTATCTGCAGATGACGATGAACATCGACGAGCTCGATATAAAGAAGATCGAGGTGGGGCAGGATGTCGCGATAACGGCGGACGCCGTAGAGGGGCGCGCGTTCAGCGGAGTCGTGACGAAAATCAGCATACAGGGCACGACGTCGAACGGCGTCACGTCATACCCCGTCACGGTGCGCGTGGACGACACGGGCGAGCTTTTGCCGGGGATGAACGTGGACGCGGAAATCGTGTTTCAAAGCGCGGAAAACGTGCTGTCAGTGCCGATAGGCGCCGTCGTCCGGGGCGACCGCGTGCTCGTCAAGAAGAGCGCGGACGCCCCGCCGTCGGAAACGCCGGCGGACGGCGGTAACGGCGCCGCCGGCTCCGGCGCGGGCGCCCAGAACATACCGGAGGGATATGAGTACGCCGACGTCGAAACGGGCGTGTCCGACGACAGCTACATCGAGATAAAATCCGGGCTTGAAGAGGGCGACGAGATAACGTACGCCAAGCAGGCGGAGTCGCAGAATACGTTTATGATGACGATGCCGGGCGGCGGCATGGGCGGCGCAGGTTCCTTCGGGGCGGCGCCGGGCGGCGGCGCCCCGGCGCAAAGACCGGGCGGCGGCGGAGCGGCGACGACGTTCAGAGTGGGGTAGCGTTATGGAAACGAAGGAGACCCCTATCATAGAATTTCGCAGCGTGTCGAAGTATTACTATATGGGAGACAACGTCGTGCGGGCCTGCGACGGGATTGATATGAGCATTTTCAAGGGGGAGTTCGTCGCCATCGTCGGGCAGTCCGGTTCCGGGAAGTCCACGTGCATGAACATAATCGGATGCCTTGACGTGCCGACGCACGGGGAGTACTTCCTGGGCGGCGTGTCCGTCGGAGCGCTCCGCAAGAACGCCCTCGCGGAGATACGCAACGAGATGATAGGCTTTATTTTTCAGCAGTACAACCTCCTGGCGAAAAGCAATCTCCGCGAGAACGTGGAAATCCCGCTGATGTACGCCGGTGTGCCGAAGGCGGAGCGGCGGCGGCGCGCGACGGACGTGCTTACGAAGGTGGGGCTCGGCGACAAGCTTAAAAACAAGCCCAATCAACTCTCCGGAGGACAGCAGCAGCGCGTCTCCATAGCGCGCGCCCTCGTGGGGCGCCCGTCGATAATCCTGGCAGACGAGCCGACGGGCGCGCTCGACTCGAAAACGGGGCTTGAGGTGCTCGCGATGCTCCGCGAGCTGCACGAGGAGGGCAACACCGTAGTGCTTATAACGCATGACAGTTCCATAGCGGCGCGCGCGCAGCGCGTCGTGAGGCTTGAGGACGGGAGGGTGTCCTACGACGGACCCGTTTCACAGGCGCCGGGCGTCGGCACTTACACGGGGGGCGGGGCATGAGATTTTTCGAATCCTTCGAGCTCGCGCTGAAGAACATACTCGCGGGGAAGATGCGCGCGTTCCTGACGATGCTCGGCATCATAATCGGCGTCATGTCCGTCATAGTCATCGTGGGACTCGGCAACGGCATGGAGAACTATATGGTCGACGCGTTCAAAAGCCTCGGCACGGACACGCTGAACATTATGATAACGGGGCGCGGCAGTTCGCGCTCCGTCTCCGAGGAAAAGATGTATGAAATCGTCGCGGAGCACCCGGAGTATTTCAAGCTGATATCCCCGACGGTTTCGATGATGAGCTCCGTGAAGCTCGGCGCGGAGACGCTGGAATCCCCGAGCGTGACGGGCGTCAGCGAGGATTACCTTGAAATGAAGCAGTATTTCCTGCTTCCCGGCGGGCGCGGACTGTACTACGTGGACATCAGGGAGCGCGCGAACGTCTGCGTTGTCGGCACGTACGTGAACGACACATATTTCAACGGCGCGGCCGTAGGGCAGACGCTGAAAATCTCCGGCAGGCTGTTCACGATAGTCGGCGTGCTCGACATAATAGCGGACAGCGGAGAGGCGGAGGAGGGCGGCGCGGACGACATCATATTCGTGCCGTATTCCACAGCCGCGCGGATGAACGGGCTCGGCACGCTGAACTCGTACATGGTTACGCTCGTATCCGAGGATCTCGCAACGCCCGCGAAAGAGGCGATGGAGGACGAGCTTTACGAGATTTTCGGCGCGGACAACGCCTACAACGTGCAGAGCATGAGCGAGCTGCTCGGCACGATGACGCAGATGCTGAACATCCTGATCACGGTGCTGGCGCTCATAGCGGGCATATCCCTGCTCGTCGGCGGCATCGGCATAATGAACATCATGCTCGTGTCCGTCACGGAGCGCACGCGGGAAATCGGGATCCGCAAGGCGCTCGGCGCCAAGGAGCGGTATATTATGTCGCAGTTCGTCATAGAGGCCGCGACGACGAGCGTGATGGGCGGGGCGCTCGGCATACTCGCGGGCTTCGGGCTTTCCGGCGTCGCCACGCAGGTGATAGCCGCCCTGACGGAAGAGAGCCTCTCCGTGTCGCCGTCCGTGAACTCCGTGATAATGGCGTTCGGCATATCCGCCGTCATAGGCATACTGTTCGGCTACCTCCCCGCGAAAAAAGCGGCGAAGCTCAACCCGATTGACGCGCTGCGCTACGAATAGGCGCCGCCGGAATACAGAAAGGAACTGACAATATGAAAAAAGTTTTATCGCTCGCCCTCGCGCTCTGCCTGATATCCGCGCTTCCCGCAGCGGCGGCGGCGGACCAGACGGAGGTCGAAAACACGATCCGAGCGCTCGGCATTATGACAGGCGACGAGAAGGGGAACATGAACCTCGCGAAGGATATTACGCGCGCGGAGTTCGTGAAGCTCGCCGTCAACGCCTCCGTATACAAGGACAAGGCGGCGGATTCGTCGGGCTATTCGCTGTTCAAGGACGTGAAAAGTTCGCACTGGGCGTCGCCGTCGGTGAAAATCGCCGTGGACAACGGTTGGGTCACGGGCTATTCCGACGGCACGTTCAGGCCGGACAAGGGTATAACTCTCGAGGAAGCCGCGACGCTCGCCGTCCGTATGCTCGGGTATACGCAGGAGGATCTCGTCGGATCGTTCCCGGACGCGCAGCTGGCGATGTACAGGTCGCTCGGGTTAGACAAAAACGTTTCGGCGTCGCGCGGGGATACGGCGTTGAGGCGCGACTGCATGAACATCTTCTACAACATGCTCACGGCGAACACGAAGCAGGGGACGCCATACGCCTCGGCGCTCGGCTATAAGCTCGACTCCGCGGGGAATATAAACTACACGGCGCTTGTGAACGCGGGCATAGAGGGTCCGTCCGTGCTGAAAAGCGGATCGGCGCTCGGGGACGCCCTGCCGTTCACGCTCGAAAATATCACCGTGTACAGGAACGGCGCCATATCGTCGGCGGCGTCGGCGCAGACGCACGACGTGTGCTATTACCACAAGAACCTCCGCACGGTCTGGCTGTACTCCAAGCGCGTGACGGGGGCGCTGACGGCGGTGTCGCCGGGGACATCGGATCCCGCGTCCGTCACGGTGGCGGGGGCGAGCTATACTCTCGGCACGTCCGCCGCCGCGCATTCCGTATCCGATCTCGGGGAGTTTAAGACAGGCGACAGCGTGACGCTGCTGCTCGGGCGCGACGACGCCGTCTGCGCGGTGATGTCCGCGGAGGCGATAAACGAAACGGTTTACGGCATCGTGAAATCCGTCGGCAAAAGCAGCTACACGGACGAAACGGGCAAGGAGGTTCTCTACGATACCGCGACCGTCGTCGGGACGGACGGCGCGGAGCGGACGTATTCGCTCGGCGGCGGTACAATCGACGTCGGCACACTCGTATCGGCGGGCTATACAGGCAGGGCGGGGGAGCTCGCGAGGCTCAGCGAGAAGAATAATATAACGGGGCTTGTGGGCGACGACGGGAAGACGCTCGGGGAGTACGCGTTCGCGGGCGACATTCAAATCCTCGACACGAACGCGGCGGGCGCGGGCACCGCGGTAACGCCGGAGAGAATAGCGGGGACACAACTCGTTTACGGCGACGTGCGCTATTACGCGCTCAACGCCTCCGGGGAGATTTACCGCCTGATACTCCGCGACGTCACGGGCGACCAGTATGTATACGGGATAATAACCTCGGCCACGGAATCCAAGGGCAGCGGCTCGGACAGCTCGGCTTCTTTCAGCATCTCCTGCTCGTATTCCTTTATAATCGACGGCAAGCAGGGCGCGTACAGCAGCCAGAGCACGGCGTTCGGGGTCACGGAAGGCGGAGCCGTGTTCACTTACGACAACAAGGGTAACATAACGCGCATACGCAATATAAAAGGCGTGGACATAAGCGCCGTGGGAGGCGTGTGGGCGGAAGCCGACGGAAAGAAAACGGAGATAGCCTCGGGCGCGCAGATATATGTTTACAACCGGGGCGAATACACGCCGGTGAGCGTTGAAACGATAAGCGGCGAGGAATACCGCGTGTTCGGATACATCGACAACAGCGGCTTCCCCGCCGGGGGCAGGATAAGGATTATGATAGCGACGAAGGCGTGACGCCGCGCTTACGGGGAATCAAATGCTGTAATCGTACCCGGCGTAGCTCTGGTTGCGGTCGAGTATGTCCTGAAGCGTCAGGCTGTCGAGGCGCTCCGCTATAAGAGTCTCAAGCTCCGCCCACACGCCGTCCGCCATAAGGCTGAGCCTGTCGCCGCCGGACGGCCCGCTCTCCGAGGAAAAGACGGACAGATTGCCCTCCATCGCGCGCAGAATGCCGCCCACGGTGCATTTGTCGGGCGTCCGCGCGAGCTTGTACCCGCCGGACGCCCCGCGCGCCGCCGTCAGCAGGTCGGTCTTGTTGATCTGCATCATAATCTGCTCGAGATAAGTCTTTGAAACGCCCATGCGGAAAGACACGTCCCTGAGACTGATAAAGCCCTCGCCGCGGTGCAGGGCGAAGTCGAGCATCATACGCAGCGCGTGCCGCGTTTTAGTGGAAATTTTCATAGCTTCTCCGTAAAAATAATTTTATTATGCGAAACGGTTCAATACCGCGTGGATTGCCGCGGAACCGTTTATTGTAATAAACGGCAGTTCCGAAACATTTTACCGCACTCCGTGACGGCTGTCAAGCGCGGCCGCCCGGTGTTGTCAATAGTCAGGGAAAATGTGGTTACTACTCAGCTGCCCTGAACGCTCTGCGTGGTGACATTATCACTGAACGATAACACGTTTTTCACGGCCGTTTGACATTTCCCCCGCGCGGTGATATAATGCATCCGCAATCGGTGGTGCCGAAAAAATAATATATTGAAGGAGCGATCACAATGAAAAAGACCAAAAAGAGCCTCTTGCTTCCGCTCGCCCTCGCCCTCGCCTTTTCTCTGTCTTTCGCGCTCTGCGCCTGCTCGTCCGGGGATTCCGACGCGACGCCCCCGCCCTCGGCCGCCGCCGAAACTCCCGATACCGAAACGCCGGAGGTCGAAACGCCCGCCGCCGAAACACCGGACACCGAGACGCCGGAGGTCTCGCCCGAAGAAACGCCGACCGCAGACTCCGACGCGCGCGGCGCCATGCAGACGGGCGCGTGGGACGGCGGTACGTTCGCGAACGAGTGGGCGAACATCAGCTTCGCCCTGCCGGAGGGCTGGACATCCCTCTCGGAGGATGAAATCGCCGCGAACGTCAAGGCGCAAATCGACCTCAGCGTCGCTTCTTCCGGCGGAGACGAATCGATAAGGGCGATGCTTGAGGCGCAGTTCGCCGGCACCGTGATGGACTTCGTCCTGTACGGCCCGGCGCAGCAGATGCCTACCGTCACGGCGACTTACGTGAACGCGGCTTCATCCCCGCTCACGGAGAATCTTGACGCGGAAGCGTACACAAGTTTGACCACCCAGCAGCTCGCGGCCGGCGGCTTCGCGTTCGGCGAAACATCCGAAACGGAAATCGCCGGGGAAAAATACATAACCGTCAAAGGCTCTTTGCCGATACTCGACAGCACGATGTACCAGGATCTCTATGTCAGAACGCTTGACGGGGCGATGATATTGCTCACCATCGGCTACTCCGACAGCACGGCGGCGGACGCGGAGGCGTTTCTCGCCTCGGTCGTCCCCGCGGGATAGCGTCCGGACGGAGCGGTGCTCGGATTTTTCGCCCTCATATCGCGCATGAAGCACATCGCGCGCTGGTCGCTGATGCGGAACTCATCGCCTGAAAACGTGCAGGAACATTCGCATATGACGGCGGTGCTGGCGCACGCGCTCGCCGTAATCCGACGCGACGTGTTCGGCAGGCCCTGCGACCCCGGCGCGGCGGCGGCCGCCGCCCTTTTCCACGACGCCGGGGAGATATTCACGGGGGATATGCCGACGCCCGTCAAATACCTCACCCCGGAGCTTACGAGCGCGTACAAAAACGCGGAGCGCGGCGCGGCGGCGCGGCTTCTCGCGCAGCTCCCCCCGGAACTGCGCGGATCGTACGGGTCGCTGCTGGAGGGCGGGGACGAAAAAACGCGAGACATAGTCCACGCGGCGGACAAGCTTTCGGCTTACATCAAATGCGTGGAGGAGGAGCGCGCGGGCAACCGCGAGTTCCTCCTCGCCGCCCGGCAGACGAAGGAGCGCCTCGACGCGCTCGACATGCCGGAGGTGCGCTATTTCACCGAGCGCTTCATGCCTCCGTTTGAGCTGACGCTCGACGAGCTGGGGCGAGAGGGATAGCGCGGCCTTCCGGTGAACGGAAAGGAAGCGATACGCAATGCGTGCCATAGTGACCGTCATAGGGCGCGACCGCGTCGGGATAATAGCGGAGGTGTCGGGCGCGCTCGCCCGCGCCGGCGTTAACATCCTCGATATCACGCAGACGGTGTTGCAGGAGTATTTCACGATGATTATGCTGACGGACATATCCGGCTTTGAAGGCGCGTTTTCCGGACTCGCGGATCTTCTCGGGGAGTGCGGGGAAAGGCTCGGTATGTCCGTGCGAATACAGCGCGAGGATATATTCGAGGCAATGCACCGATTGTGACAAAGGAACAAGCCTTATGCTGGGTATAGACGAAATTCTTGAGACGAACGAGATGATAGACCGCCAGCATCTCGATATACGCACCGTCACGATGGGCATATCCCTGCGGGACTGCGCGGGTTCCGGCGCGACGGAAGCCGCCCGCAGGATATATGACAAGGTGACGCGCTCGGCGGAGAAACTCGTCCGGGTCTGCGGGGAAATTGAGCGCGAGTTCGGCATACCGATCGTGAACAAGCGCGTCTCCGTGACGCCCATAGCCATAGTCGCCGAGTCCTCCGGCGCGGAGGACTACACGGTTTTCGCGGAGTCGCTCGACCGCGCCGCGCGCGAGCTCGGGATCGATTTCATCGGCGGCTTCTCCGCGCTTGTGCACAAGGGCTTCACGGCCGGCGACGCGCGGCTCATAGACTCCATACCCCGCGCCCTGGCCGGGACGGAGCGTGTCTGCGCGTCCGTGAACGTCGCCACGACGCGCGCGGGGATCAATATGGACGCCGTGCGCCGGATGGGGGAGACCGTGAAGCGCGCCGCGGAGCTGACGGCACCGTCCGGCGGCTTCGCTTGCGCGAAGCTCGTCGTGTTCGCGAACGCCGTGGAGGACAATCCGTTTATGGCCGGCGCGTTCCACGGGACGGGGGAGCCGGAGCTTGTCATAAACGTCGGCGTGTCAGGTCCCGGCGCCGTGAAAAACGCGCTGCGCTCCGCGCGCGGGGCGCCGTTCGACGTCGTTTCGGAGACGATAAAGAAAACCGCGTTCCGCGTGACGCGGATGGGGCAGCTCGTCGCCCGCGAAGCGTCCCTGCGCCTCGGCGTCCCGTTCGGGATCGTGGATTTGTCCCTCGCCCCGACCCCGGCGGCGGGCGACTCCGTGGCGGAAATACTGGAGGAGATGGGACTCAGTTCCGTCGGCGCCCACGGCACGACGGCGGCGCTCGCGCTGCTCAACGACGCCGTCAAGAAGGGCGGCGTAATGGCGTCCGGGCACGTCGGCGGACTGTCCGGGGCGTTTATACCCGTGTCGGAGGACGCCGGGATGATAAAAGCCGCGCGGAGCGGCGTCCTCACGATAGAAAAACTTGAGGCTATGACGTGCGTGTGCTCCGTGGGGCTGGATATGATAGCCGTCCCGGGAGACACCCCGGCGGAGACGATAGCCGCTATAATAGCCGACGAGGCGGCCATAGGAGTTGTGAACAACAAGACCACCGCCGTGCGGATAATACCCGCGCCGGGGAAGCGCGTCGGCGACACGGTGGACTTCGGCGGTCTGCTCGGCACGGCGCCCGTGATACCCGTCTCCGGCGGGGAGAGCGGGACATTTATCGCCCGCGGCGGCAGGATGCCCGCGCCGCTCGGCAGCCTGAGAAATTAGACGAGCGGATTTATTGCGCGAAACGCTTCAATGCCGCGCTTTTTTGAAATGGAGATGGGAAATGAAAAATATAACGATTTACACCGACGGGGCGTGCTCCGGCAACCCGGGACCCGGCGGATGGGGCGCGGTACTGCTTTACGGCGGCAAAAAGCGCGAGATGTCCGGCGGGGAAGCGATGACGACGAACAATCGAATGGAACTCATGGGTGTCATAGCGGCGCTGTCCGCGCTGACGGAGCCGTGCGAGGTGATGCTGTACACGGACTCCAAATACGTCTCTGACGCCATAAACAAGAACTGGCTCCAGGCATGGGCGAGAAACAAGTGGAAAAGGAAAGACGGGCCCGTCAAAAACCCGGAGCTGTGGCAGACGCTGATACCGCTTCTGGAGCGGCACAGGGTCAACTTCGTGTGGGTCAAGGGTCACGCGGAGAACGAATACAACAACCGCTGCGACGAACTGGCTGTCGAGTACAGGTTGCGGTTCGAGCGGGAGAAGTGACAGGCGTAAATGACGAAGAACAACGACAGAGGTATAATTACGATACAACCCGCGTCCGAAAGCGCCCGAGAAAGGAACAGGCCGCAATGAAAACAACGTACATAACCACGGGGACGTGCGCCCGGCGGATTGAGCTTGACATCGAGGGCGGGATCGTCAAAAGCGTCGAGTTCACGGACGGCTGCGACGGGAACGCGAAAGGTCTCGCCCGGTTGATGGAGGGCGCGGACGCACGCGCGGCGGCGGACAAGCTGCGCGGGATCCGCTGCGGGCACCGGGACACAAGCTGCCCCGACCAGCTCGCGCTCGCCATTGAGGACAATCTGAAAAACTCCGCCTGAGGCGCCGCGCGCCCCCTACCCCTTGATATACCTCTCGATCATCGTCGCGACCTCCGCGCGCGTGGCGGAGCCGCCGGGTCTCACGCCGCCGTCCGGATAGCCCGTGATTATGCCGAGGGA